>JAYTYH010000054.1:0-2107 GCA_043742485.1 Rhizobacter sp. | reverse complement strand
TATCGACCCCAAGCTGGCCTGGGCACTCGTCCATCGTGAGCAGTTCCCGGTCGACGTCAACCGGGCGCCGAAGGAGATGCTGCTGCGCGTGCCCGGCCTCGGCGTCAAGGCCGTGGCCCGGTTGCTGCAGGCGCGGCGCGTGCGCCGGCTGCGCGCCGCCGATCTCGATCGCCTCCACGTGCCGCTCGCAAAGGTTCTGCCTTTCGTCGAACTCGCCGACCATCGGCCCGGTCGCGCGCTGAGCAGCGCCGATCTCCGCGATCGTCTCGCGCCGCGCCCGGCCATGGCGAGCACGCAGGCATCGCTGTTCGACGAAGACAACACGCCTGCACCGCCGGCCACGCCCGGCTAAGCTCAACCGCATGGCGGACCCCGGCAGCAGCGACGACCTCCGTTCCATCAGGCTGATTGGCGCCGTCGATCTCGACGGTTTCCGTCGCGCCTGCCGCAGCTTGTGGGCGGCCCAGGTGGCGCCGGAACGGGTCGCCTGGCACACCGCCGACGACGTCGAGGGCGACCTCTTCGAAGCCGCGGGCGCAGATGCCACGGCCGCAACCGCGCCGGCCTCGTCGGCGCCTCCGGTCAACGTGCCGACCCGCTACATGGAGGTCGCACAGAGCGTCGTCCTGCACGCCGATGCCGGTCGCTTCGGCCTGCTCTACCGCCTGCTCTGGCGCCTGCAGATCGAGCCCGGCCTGCGCGGCGACCCGCTCGATGCCGACTGGGTCGAGGTTGGCCACATGGCGCAGACGGTGCGGCGCGACATGCACAAGATGAAGGCCTTCGTGCGCTTCCGCACGGTGATCGACGATGCCGCGAAGGCGCCGCTGCATGTCGCCTGGTTCGAGCCCGGGCATCACATCGTCGAGGCGACGGCGCCCTTCTTCGCGCGCCGCTTCACGGCCATGCGCTGGGCCATCCTGACGCCCGAGCGCAGCGTGCGCTGGGACGGCGCCGAGCTGACCTTTGGCCCAGGTGGCCGCCGCGACGAAGCGCCGCCGGCCGATGCCGGCGAGAAGCTCTGGCTCACCTACTACGAGAACATCTTCAATCCGGCCCGCCTGAAGCTGAAGATGATGCAAAAGGAGATGCCGAAGCGCTACTGGCACAACCTGCCCGAGGCCCGGTTGATCGACCCGCTGACGGCGCGCGCCGCGGAACGAACGATGACCATGATCGAGAAAGCGCCGACCGAGCCGGCACGGCGCCAGCCGGCGGCCGCCCATCCGCAGCCGACGCCCGACCGCCACGAGACGCCGGGCGGCGAGGCGCCACCTTCGCTGCCTGCCCTGCGCCAGGCGCTCGAACGTTGTCGCGAATGCCCGATTGGCGAACACGCGACGCAGGCGGTGCCGGGCGAAGGACTGAAGCACGCGCCGCTGATGTTCGTGGGCGAGCAGCCCGGCGACCAGGAAGACCTGCAGGGGCGCCCCTTCGTCGGCCCCGCCGGGCAACTGTTCGCACGCGCGCTCGGCGATCTCGCGATCCCGCGCGAGAGGGTCTACATCACCAACGCCGTCAAGCATTTCAAGTTCGAGTTGCGCGGCAAGCGGCGCATCCACAAGACGCCGGCGCAGCAGGAAGCCGCTGCCTGCCTGCACTGGCTCGAAAGCGAGATCGAGCTCGTCGAGCCCGAGCTGCTCGTGGCACTGGGCGCCACCGCGGCGCGCCAGCTGATGGGCACCGTCGTCGCGGTGACGAAGCAGCGCGGCCAGTTCCTGACCCGTACCGATGGTCGACGCGTGCTCGTCACGCTGCATCCGTCGGCGCTGCTGCGCATGGAGCCGGCCGACAAGGCCGCCGCCTACGACGCCTGGCTGGCCGACCTGCGCCAGGCCGCCGACCATTTCAATGGCGTGCGAGCAGGCTGACGCCGTTCTCTCGGGACGCGCTGCCGAAACAGTCCTACAGCACGCGCGGGCCTCGCCTGACCGAACCACCCGCGAGCCGGTGATTCAATGTCTTGCGATAGCTCTCGCGACCGCTTGAGCGACCCCTTCGAACGAAAGCCCGCCATGAACGACACCGGCCCCTCCCGCGAACACCTCTGGAAAATGATCAAGGACATCAAGTTCGCGATGTTCACCACGCGCCACGGCAACGACCA
>JAYTYH010000053.1:0-2439 GCA_043742485.1 Rhizobacter sp. | reverse complement strand
GACATCCGCGTCGAGGCGGTCCGAGCTGCCGTCGAGTTCGCTACCACCACTTCGGCCCGTGGCCGCGGCAAGGTCGTCGTCGCCTATCCGGCCGAGCGGATGAACGTCGTCGCCGCCAACGCGTTCCTGAAGACACTCGAAGAGCCGGCTGGCGACGCCCGCTTCGTGCTCTGCACCGCGGCAGCCGACGCCTTGCTGCCGACGGTGCGCAGCCGCTGCCAGGCCATCGCCTTGCCGGTGCCGCCGCGTGCCGACGCCGAGGGCTGGCTGGCAGAGCAGGGCGTCGCCGACGCCGGAGTCATGCTCGGCGCGTGCGGCGGCCAGCCCGATGAAGTGCTGGCCTGGCGCGTGCTCGGCGTCGACGCCGATGCCTGGCGGAATTTGCCGGGGCGCGTTGCGCGCGGCGAGGCGGCGGCACTCCATGGCTTGCCGCTGGGTACGGTCGTCGACATGCTGCAAAAGCTCTGCCACGACGCTGCCGCGTTGTCCTGCGGCGCGCCGTCGCGCTATTTCCCGGAGGGCAGCGTCGCCGCCGGCTCCGATCTCGCTGTGCTCCTGCGCTGGTCGGTCGAGCTCCGGCGTGTCGCCCGCGACGCCGAGCATCCGTGGAGCGTCGACCTCAGCGTCGAAAGTCTGGTTCAGCAGGGCCGCGAAGCGTTGAAAACAGCGCGATCGCCGCGGGGCCACGCGACACCATCTCGCTAAGATGCAGCGATGAGCGAACCCGCTGCCCGCCTTGCCGTTCCCGCGCCCGCGGCGGCACGTCCGAGCGTTATCCAGCTCGTGTTCCGCGAGAAGGGTGCGTTGTACGCTGCCTATATGCCGATGTTCAGCGACGGCGGCATCTTCGTGCCGACCACGCGCGACTACAAGCTCTGCGAAGACATCTACCTGCTGCTGTCGCTGCCGGAAGACCCACAACGCTACCCAGTCGCCGGCAAGGTCGGCTGGATCACCCCGGCGAACGCGTCGGGTGGGCGCACGCAAGGCGTCGGCGTTCGCTTTCCCAACGACGACAAGAGCCGTGCCCTGCGCCAGCGGATCGAGGAATCGCTCGGCACGGCGTTGGCGTCGGCCAAGCCGACGCAAACGATCTGATCGCGCTGCCGCCGGTGCGCAGCACACGCCGGTGGCGACCCATTCGATGTTCGTCGACTCCCACTGCCATCTGAGTGACCCCGGCCTGACCGAACGGTTGCCGGAGATTCGAGCCGCCATGGCTTCGGCGAGCGTCGACCGTGCCCTGTGCATCTGCACGACGCTCGACGAGTTCGACCAGGTGCACGCGCTCGCGACGGCGTACGACAACTTCTGGTGCAGCGTCGGCGTACATCCAGACGAAGAGGCGAGTCGCGAACCCTCGGTCGAGATGCTCGTTGCCCTGGCGACGCGGCCCCGCGTCGTGGCCATCGGCGAGACGGGTCTGGACTATTTTCGGCTCGACGGCCGCAGCATGGAGCAGATGGAGTGGCAGCGAGAACGGTTCCGCGTCCACATTCGAGCGGCGCGCCAGGCAGCGCTGCCGCTCGTGATCCACACGCGAAGCGCGTCGGCAGACACGCTCCGGTTGCTCCGTGAGGAGGAGGGCGCCGGGACCAAGTCGGGCGTGTTCCATTGCTTCACTGAGACAGCGGAAGTGGCGCGAGCGGCGCTCGACCTCGGCTTCTTCATCTCTTTTTCGGGCATCCTGACCTTCAAGACTGCGGCGGAGTTGCGAGCTGTGGCGGCATTCGTGCCCCTTGACCGATGCCTGATCGAAACCGACAGCCCGTACCTTGCTCCGGTGCCTTTTCGCGGCAAGACGAACACACCCGCCAACGTGCCGTTGGTAGCGGCTCAACTCGCGCAGATCAAAGGCATCTCGCTCGACGAAGTCGCCCAGGCCACGAGTCTGAATTTCGAGACACTTTTTGGGGCCGGGAATGTTTCACGGACTTCAAGCGACAGTTGAGGTTCACGTTTTGCCTAGTAATATTTCGGTTGCGAACTATGACGCAAGCCATTGATATCAATCATATTTACGTAGATTGTGCAGTAGCGTGATTCACGTCGACCCGACATTGAGGTACGACGCAGCCTGACAAGTGGAATCGCCAGGCGCCAGCATCGCCGCGCCGGCCGGTTTCATACATTGAGCCCACGACGACTGGAGCCCTCATGGAAACCGCCACCGCTTACGCCATTGCCAATCCCTTCGCGCTGATGACGGCGCCAGAAATGATCTTCGCAGCGTTGGAGCGGTCCGATCGGCTCACACGACTTAAGAGCACGATCTGCCGGCCGCTGGACAAGCCACGCCCCGAGAAGCCCATCGTCGCTGTTCATACATTTGACGACGAGGTCGACGCCACGGATCCAGCGCTCGATGCGTAATCTGAAGATGTCGCCAAACAATCTCTAATGTATATTATGTCAACTTGACTCGAAGTTCGCTGAGTC
>JAYTYH010000052.1:0-1813 GCA_043742485.1 Rhizobacter sp. | reverse complement strand
GGTCTGGCGATGGTGTTCCGCGACATGACGCCGCTGATCGCGGCCGAGGCCGAATCCAGCCGCCTTGCCCATCGTCGAATGGACATAGGACGCCATCGTCAGCAAGACGCTCGACGGCCGCATCACGAGCTGGAACGCGATGGCGCAGGAGCACGAAGCATATCGTCGTCGTTGCGTTCACGGCCTACACCATGAAGGCCGACGAGGCCAAGATGCGCGCCGCCAACTGCGACGGCGACGTGTCCAAGCCGATCGAGGTGAAGACGTTCGCGGCGCACCTGCGCGCCATGCTGTCGAAGTCGAGCGCGCCGGTGGCGATAATCCGCCGATGATCGGACGCATCACCGGCACGCTCGCGGAGAAATCGCCACCGCAATTGCTCATCGACGTGAACGGCGTCGGCTACGAAGTCGACGTGCCGATGAGCAGCTTCTACAACCTGCCGGCGCTGGGCGAACGCGTCACACTGCTCACCCACTTCGTGGTCCGCGAGGATGCGCAGGTGCTGTTCGGCTTCCTCACCCACGACGAGCGCGCGACCTTCCGGCTGCTCGTGAAGATCTCCGGCGTCGGCCCGCGCACGGCACTGGCCATCCTGTCGGGCCTGAGCGTGAATGAGCTGGCACAGGCGGTGAGCCTGCAGGAAAGCGGCCGCCTCGTGAAGGTGCCGGGCATCGGCAAGAAGACGGCCGAACGGCTGCTGCTCGAACTCAAGGGCAAGCTCGGCAACTCGCTCGCCGCACCGGTGAGCGTGGCCGCCGGCGCACAGAGCGACATCCTGCAGGCCCTGGTGGCGCTGGGCTACAGCGACCGCGAGGCGAGCGCCGCATTGAAGGTGCTGCCCGCCGACGTGGGCGTCAGCGACGGTATCAAGCTGGCATTGCGGCAGCTCGCGCGCTGAAGTGCGCGCGCGGCCTGCGGCCGCGACGCATGGTCAGTGCTTGGGCGCCGACGCGTTGGCCCCGGCCGCCTGCACGCTGACCTGCACCGTCACGTCGCCGGCCTTCTCGAACTTCAGTGTCACGGGCACCTTGTCGCCGGCCTTCAGCGGCGCCTTCAGGCCGATGAACATCAAGTGCAGCACGCCGGGCTTGAGTTCCACGGTCTGGCCGGCAGGCACGGCGATGGCGTCGACCTGACGCATCATCATCACGTCGCCTTCCATCTTCATCGAGTGCAGTTCGACCGCCTTGGAAACCGCCGCGCTCGCGGCCACCAGCCGATCGTCCGCGCCCTGGTTGGCGATCTTCAGGAAGCCGCCGCCGACCGGTTGGCCGGCTGCGGTGGCCCGAGCGTACGGCTGGCTGATGGTCAGGCTGCCGAGCTTGAACTCCTGCGCGTTGGAAAGCAGGCTGGCGAGGCCGAGCGCGAGGCCGGCGATGAGTGCATGGGATTTCATGTGGATTCAGCTCCGGTAACGCCGGGGTTCAGGGAAGGTCGCGGGCCCGAAGTGTAGCGACCGGGCCGCGTGCCCATAATGCGCCATGAGCATCCAGACCGACGAGTTCGAGCCCGCGCGCAGGGTCGTCAGCGCCGCGCCCGCGTCTCCGAACGAAGAGGCGATTGAGCGCGCACTTCGGCCCAAGGGGCTCGCCGACTACGTCGGCCAAGTCAAGGCGCGCGAGCAGCTCGAAATCATCATCGGCGCGGCGAAGATGCGCGCAGAAGCGATGGATCATGTGCTGCTGTTCGGCCCGCCGGGGCTGGGCAAGACGACACTCAGCCACATCATCGCCAACGAACTCGGCGTGAACCTGCGTCAGACCTCCGGCCCGGTGCTCGAGAAGCCGAAGGACCTGGCCGCGATCCTGAC
>JAYTYH010000051.1:0-1666 GCA_043742485.1 Rhizobacter sp. | reverse complement strand
GCGTTCTCCATCTCGGCAACGCAGAGGGCCTGGACGGTGGCGTCGACGGGCTTCCAGCGCTCCAACAGCGTCGTCACGGCGAGGGCGTGCCGCCTGCGCACATCGGCCTCCTCGTTGTCCAGGCTCACCGCCTGGGCGAGCTGCTCGAGCGCGAAGGCGCGCAAGGTCTCGAGCAGGCGATAACGCGGCGGATCGCCGGCGCTCACCGTGACCAGCGAGCGATCGACCAGCGCCGCCAGGCCGTCGATGGCGGCCCAGCGCTGCTCGTCGTCGGCGCCGTTCTCGCCGACCAGCACCGCCGCTGCCAGGTCGAGCGTGAAGCCGCCGGCGAAGACGCCGAGGGCACGGAACTGGCGTTGCTCCTCCGCGCTCAGCAGGCTGTAGCTCCAGTCGAGCGCGTGGTGCAGCGTGCGGTGGCGGGCAGCAGCGTTGCGGTGGCCGCGGGTGAGCAGAGAGAAGCGCTCGTTCAGCGCGTCGCGCACGCCGGTGAGCCCCAGCGTCGGCACGCGCGCGGCCGCCATCTCCAGGGCCAGGGGCAGACCGTCGAGATGGGCGCAGATCTCGGCCAGCACGGGCCGCGTGGCCGGGCTGGGCACGAAGCGCTGATCGAGGGCCGCGATGCGGTCGGCCAGCAGCGCCATCGCGTCGCCATCGCCATCGCCATCGGTGCCGGCGGCCGTCGAGATCGACAAGGGTTCGAGGCGCTGTACCCGCTCCACCGCGATCGAGAGCGGCATCTGGCTGGTCACCAGAAGCGTGGTCTCGGTCACGCCGCAGAGCCGCGCCGCCAGCTCGGCACAGGCCTCGACAAGATGCTCGGCGTTGTCGAGCACCACCAGCGCCGGTGCGCTCCGCAAGGCGCGCAACAAGGGCGACAACGGATCGCTGCCCTCGAGCTGCACGTCGAGGGCGCGCGCCAAGGCCGGCGCCACCTGGCTGGCCTGCACCAGGCTGGCCAGGTCGACCCAGACGCTGCGACCGCCCCGCCGGCCGGCCGCGGCACGGGCCAGGCTGGTCTTGCCCACGCCCGAGGTGCCGACCAGCGTGACGCAGCCCGGCGCCTGCAGCAGCGCCTCGAGCCGGGCCAGGTCGGCGTCGCGGCCGACCAGGCGGACACGCGGCGCTTCGACGGTCGTCGTGCTTGCAGCGGATGCCGAGGGTGCCGCAGGCGCGGCCGCGCCACCGCCGGTCTCGACGACGGCGACGAAGCGATAGCCGCGGCCGGGCACGGTGGCGATCACGTCGCTGCCCAGGAGCTTGCGCACGTGGCTGATCTGCACGTGCAGGTTCGCCTCCTCGACGACCAGGCCGGGCCATGCCTTGTCGAGCAGCTCGTTCTTGCTCATCAGCCGATCGGGGCGAGCCGCCAGCACGATCAGCAGGTCGAGCGTGCGGGAGCCGATCGCGGCGGGCCGGCCATCGACGAGCAACCGACGCTCTCCGGGCTGCAGTTCGAAGCGCCCGGCCGGGCCGAAGCGGAGGGAAGCGGGAGCGGAGGCGGAAGGCCGGTCGGTGTCGACGTCGGGCAAGGCGGTGGTCTCGTGCAGCCGGCGCGAGGAGGTTGCGATGCGCGGCCGGCTCAGCTTAACCGCGCGGCGACCGCCACCCGGCGCGAGATTTCGAAGCGACGCTCTTCAGGAAGATCCAGAAGACGATGATTCGCGCG
>JAYTYH010000050.1:0-5772 GCA_043742485.1 Rhizobacter sp. | reverse complement strand
GCGATGCGGCACCAGCCACAAGGCGCCGATGCCGCTCTGAGACGCGATGCGCGCCACCGGCCCATGCACGGGCGCGGCCGGCTCCAGCTCGGTCGCTGGTTCGGCGGCATCGGCCTTGCGCCGTCGGCCGGATGACGCCTGCGAGGCGGCAGCGAACGAGAAGCGCCAGGCCAGCAGCCCGAACACCCCGGCTGCGACGCCGAGCCAGAGGGCGCGGTTCCAGAGCAGCACGCCTTCGAGCGGAACGAGCCGCGTGTTGCGCTCGGCGATCGTCCAGTATTCGGTGAGCACGCTGAGCGCGCGGCTGCCGAACGGATCGATCAGCGCCGCCAGGGTGCGGTTGTCGACGTCGCGCATGAGCTGCTGCGCGATCAGCCAACCCAGCAGGATGACGACGCTGCCGATGTAGACCGGCAACATCTTGCGGGTGGCTGCGGCGAGGCTGAAGAAGACGGCCCCGATCAGCACGGCGTTGGGCACCATCGTCGTCGCGTACGGCAGCAGGTAGGCGGCGAGGCGGTTGGCGCCGAGACGATCGGCGTCCATGCCCGGTAGCAGCGTCGCCGCGAAGGCGCCGAGCCCGATCGACGAGAACACCACCAGCAGCACGCCGAGGCCGCCGAGGAAGCGGCCGCCGAGATACTGGAGCTTGCCGATCGGCGCGGTGAAGAAGAACGCCTGCGTGCGGTACTCGACGTCTTGCTGGACGGCGCGGCCCATCACCGCCGCCATCACCGTGACGCCGAGCATGCCGAGGAAGGCCACCGTCTGCGCCAGCGCGAACGGCGAGTTGACGGCGACCTTGCCGGTGCCGAAGGAGATGTTGGCGTCCTTGAAAAGGCCGCCGGCCGCCGCGATCCAGAGCATCGCCAGCGCGAAGAAGACGAGGAAGTAG
This sequence comes from Rhizobacter sp., assembly GCA_043742485.1. GTDB lineage: Bacteria > Pseudomonadota > Gammaproteobacteria > Burkholderiales > Burkholderiaceae_C > Schlegelella_A. The sequence continues at coordinate 4,877 of JAYTYH010000050.1, read as the reverse complement.
ACCCAGGTCGAGAGCAGCTTCAGCCGCGAGCGGAACTCGAACGATGCGATCGTGAACATGGCGGAATCAGGCGGCACCGACGTGGCCGCCGATGGCCGCGAAGTAGGCGTCTTCCAGCGTCGCTTCCACCGGCGTGAAGCCGGCGCCGGGCGATGTGTCGGCGATCACGTGCAGCTTGGTCTTGCCGGTGTAGAGCCGCGTCGAGATCACGGCGTGGCGCTCGCGCAGGGCGGCGACTTCGCTGCGCGCCGCCGAGGTCTGCCAGATGCGGCCGGCGAGCGCGTCGGTGAGCTGCTTCGGCGTGCCGGTGACGAGGACCCGGCCCTTGTTCATGATCGCCAGGTTCGGGCAAAGGTCGCTGACGTCGGAGACGATGTGCGTCGACAGCAGCACGATGACTTCCTCGCCGATCTCGACGAGCAGGTTGTGGAAGCGCGTGCGCTCCTCCGGGTCGAGGCCGGCGGTGGGCTCGTCGACGATGATCAGCCGCGGCCTGCCGAGCAGGGCCTGGGCGATGCCGAAGCGCTGCCGCATGCCGCCCGAAAAGCCGCCGAGCGCCTTCTTGCGGACGTCCCAGAGGTTGGTCTGGCGCAGCAGCGTCTCGACGGCGGCCTTGCGCTCGCCGCGGTCGGCGAGGCCCTTGAGGCGCGCCAGGTGATCGAGCATGTCTTCGGCGCCGACCTCCGGGTAGACGCCGAAGTCCTGCGGCAGGTAGCCGAGCACCTTGCGTACCGCGGTCTTGTCGCGAAGGATGTCGATGTGGGCGTTGATCTGGGTGCCGTTGCCGGCGTCGGTGAGCTGCGCCGAGCCGTGGTCGGCGTCCTGCAGCGTCGCCAAGGTACGCATGAGGGTCGACTTGCCGGCGCCGTTGGGCCCGAGCAGGCCGAACATGCCGGTGGGAATCGAGAGGCTGACGTCGTCGAGCGCGCGCACGCCGTTGGCATAGGTCTTCGAGAGACCGGTGATGTGAAGTTCCATGGGGCGGGAGTGTGGGCGTTGCAGTGCGCCGGCCGAAGCGCTTTGCGACGGTCCGACGATTGCCGGGGTCGAACGGCTACTCGGCGGCCACCACGATCATCTGGACCCGCTCGATGCCGTTGTAGGCGTCGAGGCCCAGCCGCCAGGCCATGCGGACGCGGTCGGCGACCGGCTCGCTGCGGCCGAACCAGATCGCGTCGCGCACGACACCGCCGACCCGCACCGAGAGCTTCAGGTGGCGCTCGCCGACGAGGCGCTGCGAGACGATCTCGACGGCGTCGCTGAAGACCGGCGCGTCGAACGACGGCCCCCAGACCTGGGCCTCGATCACGCGTGCGGTGGCGGCGTCGAAGTGCTTGCCGTCGAGCGGGCCGTCGCTGAGCACCGCACGCTCGCGCGACCAGGCGCCGATGGCGGCGGCGGCCACCGCCTGGAGCTCGTGGCGGAAAGTCTCGAAGTCGGCCCGGGCGATGGTGCAGCCGGCGGCCATGGCGTGGCCGCCGAAGCGCGCCAGCAAGGTGGGGTGGCGCTTGCTGATGAGGTCGAGCGCGTCGCGCAGATGAAAACCTTCGATCGAGCGGCCCGAGCCCTTGAGCGAACCGTCCTGGCCTGGCGCGAACACGAACGCCGGCCGATGGGCGCGGTCTTTCAGGCGCGACGCGATGATGCCGACGACGCCTTCGTGGAACGAATCGTCGAAGACCGCCAGCGCCGGCTCGATCTCGCCGGTGAGCGCGAGCGCGCGGTCGACCTGCGCCTCGGCGTCTTCGCGCATGCCGGCCTCTAGGCTGCGGCGCTCGCGGTTCATGGCGTCGAGTGCGGTGGCGAGCTCGTGGGCGCGACCGGCGTCGTCCGTAAGCAGGCATTCGATGCCGAGCGTCATGTCGGCCAGCCGGCCGGCGGCGTTCAGGCGCGGGCCGAGTGCGAAGCCGAAGTCGGCCGCGCTCGCCTCGGCCGGGTCGCGCCCCGCGACCGCGAACAGCGCCGCCACGCCGGCCTGCATGCGGCCACCGCGGATGCGCTTGAGGCCCTGCGCGACCAGGCAGCGGTTGTTGCGGTCGAGGCGGACGACGTCGGCCACGGTGCCGAGGGCGACGAGGTCGAGCAAGGTCTCCAGCCGCGGCTGCGTCGCGACGTCGATCTCGCCTCGGTTGCGCAACTCGGCGCGCAGCGCCAGCAGCACGTAGAAGGCGACGCCGACGCCCGCCAGGTTCTTGCTGGCGAAGCTGCAGGCCGGCTGGTTCGGATTGACGATGACGTCGGCGTCGGGCAGCACCACGGCCTCGTCGATCCGCGCCGGCAGATGGTGATCGGTGACGACGACGGCCAGGCCCGCCGCGCGGGCATGGGCGACGCCCTCGAGGCTGGCGATGCCGTTGTCGACGGTGACGAGCACGTCGGGCGCGCCGCCGGCGGCTTGCAGCGCCAGGTCGACGATCGCCGGCGTCAGGCCGTAGCCGTGGACGCGGCGGTCGGGCACCACATAGCCGAGGTTGGCGGGCTCGGCGCCGAGCAGCGCCAGGCCACGCAGCATGACGGCGCAGGCGGTGGCGCCATCGCAGTCGTAGTCGGCGACGACGCAGATGCGGCCACCGGCGGCGATGGCATCGGCGAGCAGCTCGGCGGCCGCGGTGGCACCCAGCAGGCCGTTCGGCGGTAGCAGCCGCGCCGGGCCGTGATCGAGCTCGTCGGCGAGCTTGATGCCGCGCGCCGCGAACAGGCGCGCCAGCAGCGGGTGCACGCCGGCCTGCTCGAGCGCCCAGGCCGTTCGCGGCGGCACGTCGCGCTGCTGGATGCGGGTAGTGATCGCGGAGGTCATGGCAGCGAGCGTCTCACAGACGGTTCGTGGCAGGCGCGCGAACGAGGTTCGTCGCTGGCGCGCGAAAGAGGTTCGTCGCTGGCGCGCGAAAGAGAAAGAGTCAGAGCGCGGCCAGCACCGCGTGCGGCTCGCTCTTCTGCCAGGCGCTGCCCAGGCGTTGCCAGAGCGAGCGCGGCCGGGCCTCGAAGCGGGCGGCGCTGCGCTCACCACAGAGCGTCAAGGTCGCCGGCGTGCCGGCACGGGCAGCGTCGAGCAGGCGCGCCAGCGGGCCGGCATCGAGGGCACGCCAGGCCTCGGCCCAGCTGGCCCAGTCACCGGCAAGAAGTGGCGCGCGCAGACGGTCGTCGACTTCGGGCGTGGCGGCGGCGTCGACAGGCTGCGCGATGCCGCAGCCGCTCAGCCAGAACGAGTTCACGACCAGATCGCCGCGCTCTTCGCGAGCCTCGTTGACGGGATGCACGTGGAACAGCAGCTGCGCCTCGCTCTGCAGCCGGCGCAGGGCGACGCTGGCGGCGCGGTGCGGTGCCGACGCATCGGCGCGTGGATGACGCAGCCAGAGGTCGACGCTGCGGCCGACGACGCGGTCGAGCGAGGCCGTGGCCAGGCCGTCGAAGTCGGCGCGCGCGGCGTACCAGCGCCCCGCTGCGCCCCAGGCGGCGACGAAGCCGTCGGCCTCGAGCAACGGCCGGAGGCTCTCGAACAGGGCGCGCGATTCGGCGTCGTCGAGCTTCAGTTCGAGCGGGTCGAGAAGGGCGACGTGGTCGCGGCCGAGCTGCCAGTGCGCCGGCGTGAACGAGCCCCAGGCGTGGCGGCCGACGTCGATGCCGTCGGCCGCAGCGGCTCGGGCGGCGAAGGGCAGCGCGCCGTCGCCGCCGCCGCGCCAGCCCCAGGCGGTGGCCAGCGCCCGCTCGTGCGGCGGCGAGAAGGCGGCGGCGTCGCCTTCGTCGCGGCCGGCGGGCTCGAAGGTCGACAGGAGGCGGGTCAGGTTCGGCAGGGCGAGGTCGGCGAGCACGTGGCGGCAGGCCTCCGATACGTCGGACGCGAAGGGAACGAGCACATGCATGCAGAGATTATCCGAGCCGGGCGCGTGCCCCTTCGCCGCTCTGGCGCCGGCCCTCCGCTACGATCGGCGCCGCATGAACTGGCCCTACGAGTTGCAGATCGGCTGGCGCTACGCGCGCCCCGGGCGCTCCGGCCAGGGCGGCGGTTTCACGTCCTTCATCTCGGCGGTGTCGATGGTCGGCATCGCGCTCGGCGTGGCCGTGCTCATCATCGTTCTCTCGGTGATGAACGGCTTCCAGAAGGAAGTGCGAAATCGCATGCTGGCGGTGATCGCGCACATCGAGATCTCCGATGTCGACGGCCCCGGCTTCGCGGGCTGGCAGGCGGCGATGGCGACCGTCGAGAGCGACCCCGACGTCACCGGCGTCGCTCCGTTCGTGACGGCGCAGGCGCTGATGGGCCGCGGCGACATCCTGCGCGGCGTCGTCGTGCGCGGCATCGTTCCCGACCAGGAGGCGCGGGTCAGCGAGCTGGTCGCGAAGCTGCCCGCCGCGACCCGGCAGGCGATCTCGACCGGCGCCGGCAAGGTCGTGCTCGGCGTCGAGCTCGCACGCTCGCTGGGCGTCGTGGCCGGCGACAAGGTCACCGTCGTGCTGCCGGGCGGCCGCGCCACCGCGGCCGGCCTGCTGCCGCGCACGCGCACGCTCGACGTCGCCGGCACCTTCGACGCCGGCCACTACGAGTACGACAGCACGCTCGCCTTCGTTCACCTCGACGATGCCGCCGCCATGTTCCAGACCGGCGGCCCGACCGGCGTGCAGGTGCGCGTGAAAGACATGGACGACGCGCCACGCGTGGCCGCCCGCCTCGAGCGCTCGCTGGGGCCGACGGCGGTGGTGCGCGACTGGACCAGCACCAACCGCAACTGGTTCGCGAGCGTGCAGATCCAGAAGCGCCTGATGGCCATCATCCTGACTGCGATCGTGGCCGTGGCCGCGTTCAACCTGGTCTCGACGCTGGTGATGACGGTGACCGACAAGCGCGCCGACATCGCCATCCTGCGCACGCTGGGTGCGAC
>JAYTYH010000049.1:0-3167 GCA_043742485.1 Rhizobacter sp. | reverse complement strand
CACCGGCGCCGGCGCGAAGAAGCGCGATTCGGCCGAGGCCGGCCGCTTCATCGAAGAGCAGATCAAGTCCTACGAGGCCAAGCTGGTCGAGGCCGAGGGCCGGCTGAAGGAATTCAAGGTGCGCAACTTCGGCGTCTCGGGTGTCTCGACCCAGGACTACTTCGTGCGCATCTCGGCCGTGAGCGAAGAAGTCAGCAAGTTGCGCGTCGAACTCAGCGCGGCCGAGCAGGCCCGCAATACCTATCGTCGAGAGCTCGCCTCGGAAGACCCGCAACTCGCGCCCGACCTCCTCGCACGCGCCGGCGGCGGCGCCGGCGACCCCGATGCGCGGCTGGAGGAGCAGCGTCGCCGTCTCGACGATCTGACGTTGCGCTACACCGATGCCCACCCCGATGTCGTCAGCGCGCGCCGCAGCGTCGCCGAGCTGGGGGCCGAGCGCCGCGCCCGGCTGGAAGCGGCGGCTCGTTCGGACGTTACCGGTCGCAAGGCGTCGACCAGCCCGGTCTATCAAAAGCTGCGAATCTCGCTGGCGGAAAACGAGGTTCTGGTCTCCTCACTGCGCTCGCAGCTGGCGGCCCAGCAGGGGCGGCTCGAACAGGTGAGGGCGCTCGCCGGCCGGTTGCCGCAGGTCGAGGCCGAACTGGCGCAGCTGAACCGCGACTACGACGTGATGCACAAGAACTACGACGTGCTGGTGGCGCGGCGCGAGTCCGCTGCGCTCGGCGAGCGGCTCGATGCCTCGTCGCAGCTCGCGGAATTCCGCATCGTCGAGCCGGCGACCGTGGCGCCGCGGCCGGTGTTCCCCGCGCGGCTGCATCTCGCGGCGCTCGCGGTGCTCGTCTCGCTGGCCGCCGGCGTTGGCGCAGCGCTGCTGCCCGACCTGCTTCGCCCGAAGTTCGTCGACGCCGCCTCGCTGCGTGCGTTCAGCGGTCGGCCGGTGCTCGGCACCGTGTCCGCGCATGCCGGTGCCAGTTCGACGGCACGAGGCGCGGGCGTCGGCCAGACCAACTCTTCGGCGTTCGGTGCCGCCATTGGCCTGCTGATTGCGCTGCAGACGGCCTGGCTTGCATGGTTGGCGCTGAAGAACCCGTTGCAATGAGAAAGCCATGAGCATCATCGAGCAAGCCGCCAGACGTCTCGAAGAACTGCAACGCGCGGGAGTCGCCGTGCCGTGGGCGGCCGCCGGCGCGAGCGAAGGCGAGCCGCTTCTGCAGCGGCAGCCGCACTCGCGCCAAGATCCGCAGCCGCGCAGCGACACGCGCGCGAAGCTGACCGACGCGAGTGCCGCAGCCGTCCGAGCGCTGCGCCGGGTCGACACCGCGCCGACACGGCCACCCCCCGTGGTCCCGGTTCCCCGGCCTGCCGTCGCGCGAGCTCGCGTGACCCTTGACCTCGATCACCTGCGTCGCGCGGGCTGGCTCGAGGCGGCGAACCCCCAATCGACGCTTGCCGAGGAGTTTCGGCAGCTCAAGCGCCCACTGCTGCGGGCCGCGCGTAGCGCCCACGCAGGCGACGGCCGCCTGTCGATGATCATGATCACGAGCGCTTGCGCCGGTGAAGGCAAGACCTTCACCGCGATCAACCTCGCGATGAGCATGGCGTTGGAGATCGACACCTCGGTGTTGCTCGTCGATGCCGACGTCGTGCGTGCCGACGTGCCCAGGCAGCTCGGGTTCGAAGCCGACAAGGGGCTGCTCGATCTCCTCGTCGACCCGCATCTGGCCTGGCGCGATCTCGTGCTCGAGACCAACGTGCCGAAGCTGTCGATCCTGCCCGCGGGCACGCGCAGCGGCGTGTCGACCGAGCTGCTCGCCAGCGACGCGATGGAGTCGTTGCTCCTGTCGATGAGTGCGACCGGTGGCGAGCGCATCGTGATCTTCGACGCGCCGCCACTGCTTGTGACGAGCGAGGCGCGAACGCTCGCGTCGCGTGTCGGCCAGCTGTTGCTGGTGGTCGAGGCCTACGCCACTCCCCGCCGCGCCGTGGCCCAGGCCCTGACCGAACTCGAGGGGTGCGCCCACGTGATGTCGATGTTGAATCGCACGACCGAGCCGACGATGCGCTACGGCTATGGGGAATACGGTGGCTGAACCGTGCCCTGGTTCGTCACCGCACGTCGTCGTCACCGACGCACGCCGAGGTAACCGGAGAACCGACATGACCCGTCCAACCGTTCAAGCCCGACGCGCGGTCGCGACCGTCGCCTGCGCAGCATTCGCGTTCTCGCTCGGCAGCTGTGGTGGTGGCGACGATTCGGCACAGCCGGGTGCCGGCACCGCCGCGCCAGCGGCGGTGCCGCAGATGCCCACCGTGCGCGCACTCTCGGCCGATAAGAAGCCCAAAGCGAAGCCGCACGACCGCAAGGGCGTCACGGCGATTGCGGTCGCGCCCGATGGCAGCTCGATCGGGATCGCTTTGGACGACGGCGCCGTTCAACTCCTGGACCCTTCGAGCAAGGCCAACAAACGCGGTCTGCAGGAGGTCGGCGGCTCGCCCGCGGCCGGCCTGATGTTCAGTGCCGACGGCACGAAGCTGCTCAGCGCGGGCCGCGACAGCGTTGTCAAGTTCTGGAGCGTGTCCGGAAGCGGCCTGCCGCTGATCCTGAGCGGACATGAAGGGGCCTTGCGGGCGGTGACCGCCAGCGCGGGCAAGACCCTGGTAGCTGCAGCCGGCGAGGAGACACGCGTGATGCTCTGGGACGGCTCGACCGGCCGCTTGCTCAGGGTCCTGCGCGGCGCGACGGACTTTGTCAACGCGCTGAGCCTCACTGCCGATGGCGCCCGCCTCGCCGGTGGTGGCGCGGATGCCCGCATTCAGCTCTGGGATACGGCGAGCGGCAAGTTGCAGACCACTTTGCTGGGACACGCCGGCGGACTCAATGCGGTTGTCTTCAGCCCTGACGGCAAGCTGCTCGCGAGCGCCGGAGAGGACGGAAAGGTCATCCTCTGGGACGCCGTCGTTGGTCAGCAGCTCCACGCACTGTCAGGCCATCACGCTTCTGTCCGGGCGCTGGCGTTCAGCGCCGACGGGAAGGGGCTCGCCGGCGGTGCCGAAGACGGCACGGTCACTGTCTGGGACGTGGCGTCGCGGGCGCTGACCCAGGAAGTCGCCGCACCGGGAACGACCATCAACGCGATCGCGTTCGACACGCTCGACCCCGACCAGCT
>JAYTYH010000048.1:0-4734 GCA_043742485.1 Rhizobacter sp. | reverse complement strand
CGCCAGCGTTCGCAGGCCGGCGATGGCGGTGGCGATCGCCGGCCGATCGGGCAGCAGGCGAACGGCGTCGTCGAGCACCGACTCGTTGCCGTACAAGCTGACGAGCGACTGCAGCCCGCGCTGCGCTTCGCCGGGAAAGGCGTGCGCCAGGCGGCGAAGCTCGGCGCCGTCTTTCGCGGCGAGCGCCTGATAAACGGCGTCGAGGCGTTCGCCATCGACCATGACACCGGCGAGCACGCCGCGGACGATGCGCGCATCGGCAAGATCGATCACGACGCTGCCGATGCCGGCCACGCGCAGGCACTCGAGGGCCAGGTCCTGGACTTCAAGATCGGCCTCGATGCCGGCATGGCCGTAGATCTCGGCGCCGAACTGCAAGGGCTCGCGCGTCGAGCCGCTGCCGCTGGCGCGCGTGTGCAGCACCGGGCCGCAGTAGCAAAGCCGGGTGACGCCGTCGCGATTGAGCATGTGGGCATCGATACGGGCTGCCTGCGGCGTGCTGTCGGCGCGCAGGCCGAGCGTGCGGCCGCTCATCTGGTCGACGAGCTTGAAGGTTTGCAGATCGAGGGCGTGGCCGGTGCCGGAAAGCAGCGATTCGATGTGCTCGAGCATCGGCGGAATAACCAGCTCGAATCCGTAGCCTGCAGCAGCGTCGAGGAGGCCACGACGCAAGCTTTCGATGTGGCGCGCCCGGGCGGGCAGGACATCGGCAATGTGCTCCGGCAAGAGCCAGGCAGAGGACATGCGGAAACGCCGGGGTATTAAAAAAGGAATTGTACGGGCCGGCGCTGGCTGATCAGGAGCAGATCAGGACCAGAACACGAACAGCATCGCCAGGCCCGAAAGCATGCTGACGAGGCCCAGGAAGCGGAGCTGGCCGTCGCTCATCGCCATCGCCTTCGCGAACGCACGGCGCCACGCGCCCGGGCTCATGAAGGGCAGAACGCCCTCCGCGATCAACAGCAACGCGCAGGCACTGAAAGCGACATCCCAGAAGCCGGCACCCGCCAAGCTACTTCCTGGCCGGCGCCGCGGACTGCGAGCCGGGACCGCGCATGGCCTTGAAAAAATCGCTGCTCGGGTCGACGATCATTACATCGGTCTTGTTCCGAAAACTGGCGCGATAGGCCTCGAGGCTGCGATAGAACTGCGCGAACTGCGGGTCTTTGCCGAACGACTCGGCGAAGATCGCCGAGGCCTTGGCGTCGCCCTCGCCCTTGACCTTCTGGGCGTCGCGATACGCCTCGGCGACGATGACCTCGCGCTGGCGGTCGGCATCGGCGCGGATCTTTTCGCCTTCGGCGGCGCCGGTCGATCGCAGTTGATTGGCGACTTGCTTTCTCTCTGAACGCATCCGGCTATAGATCGACTCGGTGATGTTGGCCACGAAGTCGACGCGCTTGATGCGCACGTCGAGGATCTCGATACCGAAGGACTTAGCGTCGTCGCTGAGACGGCTGCGGACGTCTTGCATGACCTTGTCGCGCTCGGTCGACAGCACGCCGCCGACGGTGCGCTTGGTGACCTCTTCGTTGATCGCCGCATGCACGATCGGCGACAACCGCGCCTCGAGGTTGCGGATGTCGGTGCCGTTGTTGCGAATGAACTGGCGCGGATCGTTGATGCGCCACTTGACGAGCCAGTCGATGACGAGGCTTTTCTTCTCGGCCGTGAAGATGGGTCGCGTTTCCGGACTGTCGAGCGTCTGGATGCGGCGGTCGAGGAACACGACGTTCTGGAATGGCGGCGGCAGCTTGACCTTGAGGCCCGGCTCCTGCACCACTTCCTTGATCTGGCCGAACTCGTAGACCACGGCGACCTGGCGCTGGTCGACGATGAAGAGCGTCGACGAGGCGAGCATCAGCAGCAACAGAAGCCCACCGATGATGATTCCGATTCGATTCATGTCTTCCCCCTCAGCGCCCGTCGCGCTCGCGATTGCGCTGGTTATCGCGCGAACGGACATCGACCGCGCCGGCCGCCATCGTCGGGTCGACCACCGCCCCAGGGATCGCGGCCGACGCGGCCGCTGGCGCCGCCGCCGCTTGCTGCAGCAGCTTGTCGAGCGGCAGCGACAACAGGCTGGTGTTGTTGCGCGCGTCAATCATCACTTTCGTGATGTTGCTGTAGACCTCGCTCATGGTGTCGATGTAGAGCCGGTCGCGCGTGACCTGCGGCGCCTTTTCGTACTCCACGAGCTGGCGGCTGAAGCGGTCGGCATCGCCCTCGGCCTGGGCAACGACGCGCGACTTGTAGCCCTCGGCCTCCTCGCGTACGCGGGCCGAAGTGCCCTGCGCCTTCGGGATCTCCGAGCTGGCGTAGGCCTGGCCTTCCTTCTTGAGACGATCTCCGTCCTGGCCGGCCTTCAGCGTGTCTTCGAAAGCGGCCAGGACCTGGTCGGGCGCCTGCACGCTCTGCACGTTGACGTTGACGACCAGGATGCCGGTGTTCAACCGGTCGAGCTGCGACTGCACCGACTTCACGAGTTCAGTGGCGATGGCGTCGCGCTGCTCGTAGAGCACCGAATCGATCTTGCTCTTGCCGACAATTTCGCGCACCGCCGATTCCGCGGCCAGCGTCACCGCCGTTTCAGGATCGCGGTTCTCGAAAAGGAAGGCACGCGCGTCTTTGAGCCGGTACTGCACGGTGAACCGGATGTCGACGATGTTCTCGTCTTGCGTGAGCATCGACGAATCGCGAAGGCCGGTGGCTTGCGAGGTCGAGTTGCGGCCGACTTCCGTCGAGCGCAACTGGGTCACGTTGACGGTCTCGTGGGCCTGGAACGGATATGGAAACCGCCAATTGAAGCCGGCGTCGACGGTATGGCTGTAACGACCGAACGAGGTCACGACCGCTTGCTGACCCTCCTGAACGATGAATACACCACTGCCCAGCCAGATCAGCACCACGACGCCGCCGATCAACGCCGCACCGACGCCAGCGCTTCGCAGGCTCGGCTGAAAGTTCGGACCGCCGCCACCACCGCCGGGATCACCGGCGCCGTTGCCGCGACGCGAAGACTTGCCGCCGAAAAGGCCACCGAGCTTGCGGTTGAGGTCGCGCCACAGCTCTTCAAGATCGGGCGGACCTTCGTTGCGGCCGCCGCCGTTCGACGCCTGATGGACGTCGGCACCGCGCGGACCGGCCCAGGCATGGCGCCAGACGCGGGTGACGAACGCGCGTGCAGAAATTGCCAGCGCGAGCCAACCAGTGGGGCGTTGCGGATCGTCGTGGCGCGGCATTGAGGTCATGTAGCGGAGCTGTCGTGCAGTCGAAGTGAAGCGGCCAGAGTCAGGCGTGTGAATGATAGGTGCCGGTCCGGTCCGCATCATCATCGGGCAAAGCGCCATCGTCTTCGTCGTGACGCCCTCCGTCGACGTCATCAAATGAGGCCTCGGCATCGACCTTCAAGTGCGTGTCGCCATGGCCAGCCGTGACGGCGGCAACGAGCTCGGCCCGAAGTTCGTCGAGGCCCTCGCCCGTTCGCGCGCTCAAAAAAACTCGCGGCACATTCTGGCCTGAGGCCGTCTCCATCGAATCACGCAGGGCACGCGGTCGCTCGGTCTCGGCAAGTCGGTCGATCTTGTTGAAGACGACCAGCTGCGCGACCTCTGCCGCGCCAATCTGCACCAGTACGCGCTGGACCTCGGCCATCTGCTCGGCCAGATCGGGACTCGCGCCATCGACGACGTGCAACAACAGGTCGGCATCGGCGGCTTCCCGCAAGGTCGCCTCGAAAGCGTCGACCAGCGTGTGCGGCAGATCGCGGATAAAACCCACCGTGTCGGACAGCGCCACCGAACGGGCGATGCCGTCGAGGTGGAGTTGACGCGTCGTCGTGTCGAGGGTGGCGAAAAGCTGGTCGGCGGCATAGGCCTCGGCATTGACCAACGCGTTGAACAGCGTCGACTTGCCGGCGTTGGTGTAGCCGACCAGCGAGATGCGAAAGGCAGCGTTGCGCTCGCGGGCCCGCCGCTGTGTGCTGCGCTGCTTCTTGACGCGTTCGAGCTGCTTCTTGATGCTCTTGATGCGCTCGCCGATCATGCGGCGGTCGAGCTCGATCTGCGCCTCGCCCGGACCGCCACGCATGCCGATGCCGCCGCTTTGCCGTTCCAGGTGACTCCAGCGCCGCACCAGGCGCGTCGACAAATACTGAAGACGGGCGAGCTCGACCTGCATCTTGCCCTCGTGGCTCTGTGCGCGGGCGCCGAAGATCTCGAGGATGAGCATCGTTCGGTCGGCGACGGCAACCCCCAGATGCTTCTCGAGATTGCGTTGTTGGGCCGGAGACAGTGCCTGATCGAACAACACGGCTTCAGCCTGGTAAAGCTGCACCATTTCTTTCAGCTCGTCGGCTTTGCCTGAGCCGACGAAGAAGGCGGCGTCTGGAGCTTTGCGACGGGCGATGACGCGCGCCACGGCAACGTCGCCGGCGGATTCGGCAAGCAAGGCGAGCTCGTCGAGCGACTCGTCGAAAAAACGCTTTCCACCGAGGTCGACGCCGACCAGGATCACCCTCGCCGGTACGCCGGCATCGTCCGATTTAGACCTGCTCACACTGGCTGCCCCGCGCCGGAGAAAATGGGCGTCAAGGTTGCTCGGGTTCCTCGGCGGAGGTCTGGAAGTTCACCGCCCTGCCAGGCACGACGGTAGAGATCGCGTGCTTGTACATAGCCGGAGACGGCACCCGTCGCATAACTACTGCCGATATTTGCGCCTATATAGTTATAGCCA
>JAYTYH010000047.1:0-4098 GCA_043742485.1 Rhizobacter sp. | reverse complement strand
CAGCTGCGGCCCGACTTCAGCACGATCACGTCGGGCACGACGATGTTGGCTTCAGCCCGCGCGAATGGCCGCGCCGGCTTCGGCTCGAGCGAGACGATGAGCGCCTGCGCCTCGCGCAGCATCTGCTCGTCGGCGCCGGTCACCGCCATCAGTTTCTTCAGGTCGCGCCGCGCCAGCAGTTGCAGGTGGCTCTTGCAGACGATGATCGCGATGGCCTGCGCTTGCGAACGCTCTCGCGCGCGCAGCTGCAGGATCAGGCAGTCGGCGAGATCGCGGGCGCCGACGCCGGTCGGGTCCATGCTCTGCAGGAAGCGCAGGGCGCAGCGCAGATGCGCGAGCAGCGGATCGGCCACGCCGCCGACGGCGTGGCCTTCGTCGGTGCTGTCGGCGTCGGGGCCGAGGCCGGCGATGGCAGCGGTGTCGAGCCAGTCGCCGGCCTCGGCGCCACCGCCTTCGCACAGTCGCTCGGCGATGTCTTCGAGCGAATCGGCCAGGTAGCCGTCGTCGTCGAGCGAATCGATCAGCACAAGCACGGCAGCGGCGTCGGCCGGCGCCAGGCGCATGCCGCGAAGCTGGCCGCGCAGATGATCCTGCAGGCTCTGCGTGGCGGTGTCGCGGTCGCCGCCGTCGAACTCGTCGCCGTCGTTGTTGGTGCGCGCCTTGCCGGGCGTTTCGCGGATGCCGTCGAAGTCTTCGCGCTCGGTGCCGTTCTCCCAGTCGTCGCGTTCGGTGCCGCCGAAGTCGGCAGCGCCGTCGATCGCGGCGATGTCGTCGCCACCGCCGTCGCCGGCGCTGTCGGAGCCGGTCTCGGCGGCGCGTTCGCTCTCGCGTTCACCGGCCCGCTCGGCGCTCGAGAGGCGTTCCGTCAGCGGCTCGAATGCCGGCGCCGCTTCTTCCTCGGCCTCGAGAAACGGGTTCTGCTCGAGCATCTGCTCGACTTCCTGGTGCAGCTCGAGCGTCGACAGCTGCAGCAGCCGGATCGACTGCTGAAGCTGCGGCGTCAGCGCCAGGTGCTGGCTGAGTCGGACCTGAAGCGTTTGCTTCATAGCGCCCCCACGCTCCCTGTGGTCGCTGCCCCCCTGGGGGGCGCGGCCCGCCTTGGGAGCGGCCCGGCGGCGGGCCGGTCACGTTGATGCGTCATCCTCATCACATGCGGAAGTTTTCGCCGAGATAGACCTTGCGGACGTCGGCGTTGGCGACGATCTCGGCCGGCGTGCCTTCGGCGAGGACACGGCCGTCGCTGATGATGTAGGCGCGGTCGCAGATGCCGAGCGTCTCGCGCACGTTGTGGTCGGTGATGAGCACACCGATGCCGCGGCTCTTCAGGAAGCCGATGATTCGCTGGATCTCGATCACCGCGATCGGGTCGATGCCGGCGAAGGGCTCGTCGAGCAGGATGAAGCGCGGCTGCGTCGCCAGGGCGCGCGCGATCTCGACCCGGCGGCGCTCGCCGCCCGAGAGCGCCGGCGCCGGCGAAAGGCGCAGCTTCTCGATCGAGAGGTCGCGCAGCAGGCCTTCGAGCTTCTCGTCGATGACCGCCTTCTTCAGCGACTTGCCGGAAGCGTCGACCTGCAGCTCGAGCACGGCGCGGATGTTGTCCTCGACGTTGAGGCGGCGAAAGATCGACGGCTCCTGCGGCAGATAGGAGAGGCCGAGGCGCGAGCGCTGGTGGATCGGCATCCGCTCGACGCGCCGGCCTTCGATCGTGATCTGGCCGCCGTCGGCGCGGACGAGGCCGACGATCATGTAGAAGCTGGTCGTCTTGCCGGCGCCGTTCGGGCCAAGCAGGCCCACGACCTCGCCGCTGCCGACGGCCAGCCGAACGCCGTCGACCACCGTGCGCGAGCCGTACGACTTGCGCAGACCGTGCGCTTCGAGGCGATGTTCGCCCACCGATGCAGCGACGGCGGTGCCGGCCCCGGTCACGGCTTGACGGGCAGCGACGGCGCTGTGCGCAACGCCGCCGCCGGCGTGCTCGGCGCCGCACTGGCGGCGCGCGCGAACTCGGCGGCCGCGGCGCTGCCTTCCTTCGGCGTCAGCGTGGCGCGGACGCGGCCGCCGGGGTTGGCCGCGGTGGCGGGCGCGCCGCCGGTGACGTTGAAGACCTCGGTCGTGCTGTCGTAGGTGACCAGGTTGCCGGAGATCTCGTCGCTGGTCTCGGTGCCGCGCAGGCGCCGCACCGAGGCGTTGCGCACGAAGCGCACGGTGTCGGACTTGCCGTCGTACTCGAGGCGCTCGGCATCGCCGACGATGTACTCGTCGGCAACGTCGCGCTTCTGGCGGAAGGTGGCGTGCTGGCTCGGCGTGCCGAACGCCACCGCCGTGTGATAACCGTCGGCCGACTCGCGCACCTCGATGCGGCTGGCGCGGATGACCATCGTGCCCTTGGTGACGACGACGTTGCCGTTCCAGACGGTGAACTGGTTCAGCAGGTCGATCCGGCTCGGCAGGTCGGCTTCGATGTTAATCGGCTTGAAGCGGTCTGCCTTCTCGGCCCCGGCCGGCTGTGCGGCGAGGGCGAGCAGGGCAGCGGCGACGGACGCAACGACGAGGCGGGCGGAGAGGCTGGACACGAAAGGCGAGTGGCGGCGAGAGGATCGGATCGCTCCCGGATGGCCAGGAAGCGGCATGAATCTTGCTGCGGATTCTATGCGACGCCCGTCGCGCTGCGAAGAGCGCCTGGCTGCCTCGCGCCTACTTTTGCACTGCAACGAGCGCCGAGTCGACCCCCGAGTCAGCCAGCTTTTCCTTCGCCGTCTCGGCCTCTTCGCGACGGTCGAACGGCCCGACCCGGACCCGGTATACCGTGCGGCCGCCTTGCTCACGTTCGGTGAGCCGGCTCTCGACGCCCATCATCGCCAGCCGGGCACGTTGCTGCTCGGCGTCTTCGCTGCGTGAATAGGCACCGGCCTGCACGAAGTACGAGAACGGACCGCTGGCGCCGACGGCCCCAGCCTGCGACGCCCGGGCGGCGGGCGCTGTGGCCAGCGTCGCGGTGCCCGCTGCCGAGGCGGCCAGGCGAGGCCGCGGCGCGCTGGCCGCACCGGGTGGCACCGGATCGATCACCGTCGGCGGTGCCAGGGCAGGCCGCGCGAAGACGCCGGCCGCCTCGTTGGCCGCGGTCGAAGCGGCCGTCGACGACGCCGAGCCGCCCGGTGCCGGGTTGCGGCCGGCAAGGGCGCTGTTCGGATCCCAGTTGCGGTTCTTCTCGATCTCGGCCGCGTCCTGGCTCGGCGGCCGGGCCGGCACCTTGTTGACGAACGGGTTCGGCGCCTTCGTCACGTAGAGGGCGACGCCGAGCGCCACCGACAGGCCGATGAGGAGGCCGACGACGAGGCCGATCAGGAAACCGCCGCGTTGCCGCGCGGGCGAAGGATGCGTTCTCATGCCGTGTCGGCCTCTCTCGTCATTCGTTGTGGCGCACTGACGCCGAGGACCGCGAGCGCGTTGGCGATGACCTGGCGCGTCGCGACCAGCAGCGCCAGCCGTGCCCTCGAGAGCGCCAGATCGTCGACGATGAAGCGCTCGGCGGCGTAGTAACTGTGGAAAGCGGCGGCGAGATCGCGCAGATAGAACGCGATTTCGTGCGGCGCCAGGGTGGCGGCGGCGGCGGAAAGCACGTCGGGGTAGTCGGCGAGGCGGTTCATCAGCGTCGCCTCGCTCGCCGCCTGCAACAGGGCGAGGTCGGCGCTGCCGATATCCATCGCCGCGGCGGCGCCGTGGCGGGCGGCGAACTGCTCGAGCACCGAGCAGATGCGGGCGTGCGCGTACTGAACGTAGAAGACCGGGTTCTCGTCGTTCTGCTTCAGGGCGAGGTCGACGTCGAAGGTGAACTCGGTGTCGGCCTTCCTGCTCAGCATGAAGAAGCGGACGGCGTCCTTGCTGGTCCAGTCGATGAGGTCGCGCAGCGTCACGTAGTTGCCGGCGCGCTTGGAAATCTTGACTTCCTCGCCGCCGCGCTCGACGCGCACCATCGTGTTGAGCACGTAGTCGGGGTAGTCCTTCGGGATCGAGGGTTCGGTGGCCTGCAGGCCGGCGCGCACGCGGGCGATCGTGCCGTGGTGGTCGGTGCCCTGGATGTTGATCGCCTGCGTGAAG
>JAYTYH010000046.1:0-10677 GCA_043742485.1 Rhizobacter sp. | reverse complement strand
GGTGGCAGTGTCTTCGCAGTTGCCGACCGAAACCTGAACACGCTGATCGACTTTCGCTACGCGCGCCGCCATGAAGCACGAAGCGGCGAGAACGGGCGGGGCTCGGACCAATACGGGGCGGCCGCCGATGACATCGTGCTGCGGATGCCTGTCGGCACCATCATCGCCGACGCCGAAACCGGCGAGCGCCTGGTCGAACTGCTGGAGCCGGGCGAGAAGATGCTGATCGTCAAGGCGGGCGACGGCGGCTTCGGCAACCTGCACTTCAAGAGCAGCACCAATCGCGCCCCACGTCAGAAGACGCCGGGATGGCCCGGGGAGCACCGCAAGCTGAAACTCGAGTTGCGTGTGCTCGCGGATGTGGGCTTGCTCGGCATGCCCAACGCCGGCAAGTCGACACTGATAACGGCCATCTCGAACGCCCGGCCGAAGATCGCCGACTATCCGTTCACGACGCTGCATCCGAATCTGGGTGTTGTCCGGGTGGCGCCAGAACAGAGCTTTGTCGTTGCCGACCTTCCAGGTCTGATCGAAGGCGCGGCCGAAGGTGCAGGGCTCGGCCATCTGTTCCTTCGCCATCTTCAGCGAACGCGCCTGTTGCTGCATCTCGTCGACTTCGCACCGTTCGACGAAACCGTCGATCCTGTCGCACAGGTGCGGTCGATTGCTCGCGAGCTCGAGAAGTACGACCCGACCTTGGCCGAGAAGCCGCGCTGGCTCGTTCTCAACAAGTTCGACATGGTGCCCGTCGATGAGCGCACCGAACGCGTTCGTGCCTTCGTGAAGCGGCTGCGCTGGAAGGGCCCCGTCTTCGAGATCTCGGCTTTGACTCGCGAAGGCTGCGAGCCGCTCGTGCGCGCTGTCTACGATCATGTCGCGAGGCATGTGGAGGCGGCGCCGGAGGAGCGCGATCCACGTTTCGACGCCATCGACGAGGTCGATCCGGTCGACGCCGGCCGATGACCGACGCGCTGCGCAACGCCAAGCGCATCGTCGTCAAGGTCGGCTCGAGCCTCGTCACCGACGAGGGCCGTGGCATCGACGCCGTTGCGGTCGGCGACTGGTGCCGACAACTAGCCGAGCTGGTCCGGCAAAAGCGTGAGTTGGTGATGGTCTCGAGCGGGGCCATTGCCGAGGGCATGCGCCGGCTCGGTTGGTTTACCAGGCCGCACGCCGTGCACGAGTTGCAGGCGGCAGCCGCTGTCGGCCAGATGGGCTTGGCGCAGTGTTACGAGGAGGCCTTGCGCAAACACGGCATCGGCAGCGCCCAGGTGCTGCTCACGCACGCCGATCTCGCCGACCGCGAGCGCTACCTCAATGCACGTTCGACCCTCGTCACCTTGCTCGGACTCGGCGTCGTGCCGGTCGTCAACGAGAACGACACCGTCGTCAACGACGAGATCAAGTTCGGCGACAACGACACCTTGGGCGCCCTCGTCGCCAATCTGCTCGACGCCGATGCGCTCGTCATCCTCACGGATCAACGCGGCCTCTTTTCCGCCGATCCGCGCAAAGATGCCCAAGCGCGGCTGATCGAAAGCGGGGCGGCCGGCGACCTCGAGCTCGAACGCATGGCGGGCGGCGCTGGCTCTGCCATCGGCCGCGGCGGCATGCTGACGAAGGTGCTCGCAGCCCGCCGTGCGGCGCGCAGCGGCGCCAGCACCGTCATCGCCTACGGACGCGAACCCGATGTGTTGCTTCGCCTCGCCGCTGGCGAAAGCATCGGTACCACGTTGCTCGCCTCCACAGCCAAGGTGGCTGCACGCAAGCAGTGGATGAGCGACCACCTGCAACTCCGTGGTGCGGTTGTCGTCGACGAGGGCGCGGCAGTGAAGATTCAGAGCGGTGGCAAGAGCCTGCTGCCGATCGGAGTGCTGTCCGTCGAGGGCGACTTTCGTCGTGGCGATGTCATCGCCGTGCGCCGCCTCGGCGGTGCCGAGATCGGACGTGGTCTCAGCAACTACAGCAGCAGCGAGGCTCGCCTCATCGCACGCCGGCCGTCGTCTGAATTCGAGCAGATGCTCGGCTTCGTCGGAGAGCCAGAGCTGGTGCATCGCGACAATTTCGTGCTGGCTTAGCCAGCACGCCACTCACAACATGCGGTCCTTGGCATGCGCCTGTGTGGCCGACTGCGCCGGGGCGAGCAGGCTCGTGTCCCCCGCCGCCAACGGCAGTGGCGCCGATTCGAGGGCGCAGGCTTTCGTCGGAGCCATCGTCACGTCGCTGTGATAGCGGTCGCTGCCATGATCGTCGCGATGGTGGGGCCGCATCCCCGAGCGCAGATAGCGGTTGTGCTGGCTGCCGCGCGGCAGAAACCGCGCGAGTTCCGTCAACGCCATTTGATATACGTTGCGCTTAAACTCGATGACCACGTCGAGCGGAATCCAGTACTCGTTCCAGCGCCAGGCATCGAACTCGGGGTGGTCGGTCGCACGCAGGTTCATGTCGCAGTCACGGCCCGTCAACTGCAGCAGGAACCAGATCTGCTTCTGGCCACGGTAATGACCGCGCGCATCCCGGCGGATGAAGTGCATCGGCACTTCGTAGCGCAGCCAGTCACGCGTTCTCGCGACGATGCGCACATGGTCCTGCACGAGCCCCACTTCCTCGTGGAGCTCGCGGAACATCGCCTGCTCGGGCGTCTCGCCGTAATTGATGCCCCCTTGCGGGAACTGCCAGGAGTGGGTGCGTATCCGTTTGCCCCAGAACACCTGATTCTTTTGATTGAGCAGAACGATGCCGACGTTGGGTCTGAACCCATCACGGTCGAGCATAATAAACCTCGATTCTTGCGTTGACGGATTATTGCACCGGCATGACACGAATCAACCCTCCGCGCCCCTAGTGCGCTGCATCGACGACATCGCGCCGATGAAAGCCAGCCAGTTCTTCATCTCCACCCTCAAGGAAGCTCCGGCCGACGCTGAAGTGGCGAGCCATCGGCTCATGCTGCGCGCCGGCTTCATCAAGCGGCTTTCGGCGGGCATCTACACCTACATGCCCCTGGGCCTGCGGGTCATTCGCCGCATCGAGAACATCGTGCGTGAGGAGATGAATGCTGCTGGCGCCATCGAGCTGTTGATGCCCGTCGTGCAGCCCGCGGAGCTCTGGCAGGAATCGGGGCGATTCCAGAAGTACGGGCCCGAGTTGATGCGCGTGAAGGATCGCCACGACCGCGACTTCATCATTCAGCCCACGAGCGAAGAAGTCATCACCGACATCGCTCGCCAGGAGTTGCGCAGCTATCGCGCTCTGCCGAAGAATTTTTATCACATCCAGACAAAATTCCGCGACGAGCGCAGGCCTCGCTTCGGCGTGATGCGGGGCCGCGAGTTCACGATGAAAGACGCCTATTCCTTCGACCGTGACCTCGACGCCGCCGGCACGAGTTACGACCGCATGTACGCGGCCTACGTCAAGATCTTCGAGCGCATGGGCCTCGTCTTTCGCGCTGTGGTCGCCGACAACGGCGCGATCGGCGGGATCCGTTCACACGAGTTCCAGGTCATCGCCGATACCGGCGAAGACGCCATCGTCTACAACCCCGATTCCGACTACGCGGCCAATATGGAGCTGGCCGAGGCGGTTGCACCGGCAGGAGGGCGAGGCGCGCCGCAGCAGCCCTTCGAGAAGACGCCGACGCCCGATGCCAGCACGTGCCAAGAAGTTGCCAAGCTGCTCGGCTTGCCGTTGCAACGCACCGTCAAGTCGCTGGTGCTCGCCACCGACGAAGCAGGCGAGGCGGGCAGTGCGGCGAAGGTCACGGTCTGGCTGCTGCTCGTGCGCGGCGATCACTCGCTGAACGAGGTCAAGGCCGGCAAGCTGCCCGGCCTGACCGTGGGCTTTCGATTCGCCACCGTTGCCGAGATCCAAGCGAATTTCGCTTGTCGGCCCGGCTTCCTCGGACCCATCGGTGCGGCGCCTGCAGTTCGGGTGATCGCCGACCGCAGCGTTGCCGCGATGAGCGACTTCGTCTGCGGTGCGAATGCCGAAGGCTTCCACTACACGGGCGCCAACTGGGGTCGCGACTTGCCCGAGCCCGAGATCGTCGCCGACATCCGCAACGTCGTCGAAGGCGATCCGTCGCCCGACGGCAAAGGTCTGCTGTCGATCCAGCGCGGCATCGAGGTCGGCCATGTGTTCCTGCTCGGTGCCCACTACAGCAAGGCGATGGACGCGACCTTCCTCGACGAGGCCGGCAAGCCGCAGCTGCTGCAAATGGGCTGCTACGGCATCGGCATCACGCGCCTGCTCGGCGCGGCGGTCGAACAGAACCACGACGGCCGCGGCATGATCTGGCCGGAGGCGATCGCGCCGTTTCGGGTCGTCGTCTGCCCGATCGGCTACGACCGCTCGGCCACGGTGAAGGCGACAGCCGACGCCCTGCACGAATCGCTCGGCGCTGCCGGCATCGACACGATGCTCGACGACCGCGGCGAGCGACCCGGCGCGATGTTCGCCGACTGGGAGTTGATTGGCGTGCCGCACCGCATCGTCCTTTCGGACCGCGGTCTCGGCGAAGGCAAGGTCGAGTACCAGGGCCGGCGTGATACGGCGGCCACCGCGGTCGCTCTCGACGACGCGCTCTCCTTCATGAAGGGCAAGCTCGCTGCATGAGCGGCGCACTCTCCCCGCGAGGGAGAGTGCGGCGTCGCCTCGTGGCGGCCGCGGCGCTCGGCCCGCTGCTGACGTTGCCGCCCACGGCGCAGGCAGGCGCGCAGGTCGAGGAGCCTCTTGCGGATGCCGTGCGCACGGCGCTTTCGGCGGCGATCGCAGAGCAGGCGCCGCCGAAACCTTCGTTTCTCGCGATCGAGGATCGTCTCGCCTACCTGCGCTGGCTCGGCGCCATGAGCGAACGCCTGCATCGGCAGAAGGCCGAGCTGGTGACGCGCGTCGAGTTTTTGCAGACGCTCTGGTACGAGAGCAAGCGTGCCGGGCTCGAGCCGGCGTTGATGCTCGGCCTCGTGCAGGTGGAGAGCGGCTTTCGCCGTTACGCGATCAGCGTCGTCGGCGCGCGCGGCTATACGCAGGTGATGCCGTTCTGGGCTCGGCTCATCGGTGACGGCGACGTCGCCCGGCTCTTCCACATGCAGACCAACCTGCGCTTCGGCTGCGTCATCCTGCGCCACTACCTGAACCTCGAGCGTGGCGACATGTACCTCGCGCTCGGTCGTTACAACGGCAGCCGCGGCCGGCCGGAATACCCCAACGCCGTCTTCGGCGCCAAGCGCAGCTGGGACGTTGCCTCGGGCTGATTCTTCGAGATCGGAGCGCTGCCCGTACGGCAGCTCAGAGTCCCGCCCACGTCTTTGGTGCCGCGCCCTCGACGCCGAGCAGGCCGAGCACGCGTTCGACGGTGTCGTCGACGAGCTCGTCGATCGTCGTCGGCCGGTGGTAGAAGGCTGGCAATGGCGGGAAGATGACGGCGCCCATCTCGGTCGCCGAGGTCATGTTGCGCAGGTGCGCGAGGTTGAACGGCGTCTCGCGAACCATCAGGACCAGGCGGCGACGCTCCTTGAGCGTGACGTCGGCGGCGCGGGTCAGGAGGTTGTCGGACAGGCCGTTGGCGATCGCCGCGAGCGACTTCATCGAGCAGGGCGCCACCACCATCGCGCTCGCCGAGAACGAGCCGCTGGCGATCGCCGCGCCGATGTCGGCCGGGTTGTACGCGACGTCGGCCAGTGACTCGAGCGCCTTGCGGTCGAGCCCAAGCTCGTGGTGGACATTGATCAGCCCGGCGGACGTGACCACGAAATGCGTCTCGTAGCCGCTTCGGCGCAGCCGCTCGAGCAGGCGAACGGCGTAGATCGCGCCCGTCGCCCCGGTGACACCGACGACGATGCGCCGGGTAGCCACCGTCAGGCGGCGATGCCGAGGGTCTGCTGCAACTCGCCGGCCTGGTACATCTCCGTCAAGATGTCCGAGCCGCCCACGAACTCACCGTTGACGTAGAGCTGCGGAATCGTCGGCCAGTCGGAGTAGCCCTTGATGCCATGGCGGATCTCGTCGTCTTCGAGGACGTTGACCGTCTTCAGATCGGAGACATTGCATGCCTTCAGGATCTGGATCGCGCGGCCGGAAAAGCCGCACATCGGGAACTGTGCCGTGCCCTTCATGAAGAGGACGACACGGTTGTTCTTGACGAGGTCGTCGATGCGCTGGTGAACGTCGCTCATGGTGTCAACCGCCTGCGAAAAAATGTCGATCACCGACTTTAAACGCAAACCCTCGGCGACCGCTTTCAAAAGGTATACGCGACGCCGAGCTGGAGTACCGGCGCCAGGCGCAGATCGCGGACGAGATCGTCCAGACTCTGCGAGCCGCCCAATACCCGGCCGATGCCGGTCGCACTGGCTGGGCTGTGCGAGATCACGCCGAGGTCGGCGTTGAAACGCCAGCCGCTCTTCGGCCAGATGTTGCTGTAGCCGAGGCCGAGGTACGGCATCGTCGTGGTCTCGCCGAACAGGTCGGCCGAGGCGATCGTGTTGCGGGAACCGACGACGAGGCCGCTCGTTGCCCGGAAGCCGCCGGTGGCGGCGCGCGCGGTCGCGGTGCCGGAGCCGAAATAGATGTCGCCGAGAACACCGATGCGGCCATCGATCCGGAGTCCCGAGCGCTCGAAGGGCGTCAGCTGAGAGCGCCAGTTCGGCGTGTAGACGATGCGGGCATCGAAGCGGGCCCAGGGCACACGGTCGGCGCTGCTCGCGAGGCCATTGCCTTCGGCGCGGGCACCGACGACACCAACCGACAACGCGACCGCAGCAAAAACGCAAAGAACGACTCGCACGACTCGCATGACGAAGCTCCTCGAGAAGACGGAAGCGAAGGACCGGTCGGCAAGCTCAAAGCTGCCGAAAGCGATGCTACGTCGGCTCTCGACCGTGCGGGTTGGCATTGCGCCGTACACCGCCACATTTAGGCCCTCGCCGCGTCATTTGCACGAGGCAACCGCCGCCGTTGCGTCGGCGCGTGAGGCTTGTGACGGGGCGTTTTACGCGGGCTCGGGTCGGAGCCGGCCGCCGCTGACGCGCTCGTGGCCGGAGAGGTCGCGGCGGCTCTCCACAAAGAGCAGGCCCGTGGCCACTAGCAGGGCACGCACCTCGGCGGCCTGATCGAAGCCGTGTTCGACCAACAGCCAGCCGCCGGCGCGGAGGTGATCGGCCGCCCCCGAGGCGATCCGTCGAATCGCATCCAGGCCGTCGACTCCGGAAGTCAGCGCTCCTTCGGGCTCGTGGCGCAGTGCGTCCAGGTGGGGATCGCCTTCGGCGATGTACGGAGGGTTCGAGAGAACGAGATCGAAGCGACGGCCGGCGAGCGGCTGCCACCAGGAGCCGGCGACGCACTCGATGGCGAGGCCGAGCCGTGCTGCGTTGCCGCAGGCGACGGCCAGCGCCGCGGGGCTGTCGTCGGTTGCCGTCACAGTCGCCCCGGGGCGGGCATGCTTGACCGCCAGGGCGACGGCGCCGCTGCCGGTGCCGAGGTCGAGCACGGAAGGTTCGGCGCCGGCCAGGGTCACGGGCAGATCGAGCGCCCATTCGACCAGTGTCTCGGTGTCGGGGCGAGGCACCAGCACGTCGGGCGTCACGGCCAGCAGCAAGCCGCGGAATTCCTTCTCACCGAGAAGGTAGGCGAGTGGCTCACCGCCGGCGCGACGATCGATCCAGCCTGACCAGCGAAGCATTTCCTGGTCCGACAAGCGCCGATGGTCGCCGGTGACCAGGCCGGTTCGCGTCGCCCCGAGCACCTTGGCCAGCAGCAGCTGTGCGTCCAGCGACGCGACGCCTGCCGCGCGCGCCTGCCGCAGCGCCGCGGCGACGTCGATCACCGCTCGCCGCTCTCGAGCACGGCCAGCTGCTCGGCGGCCTGTGCCGCCTGCAAGGCAGCGATCACCTCGCCGAGGTCGCCGTCGAGCACGGCCTGCAGCTTGTAGAGCGTCAGGCCGATCCGGTGATCGGTGACACGGCCCTGGGGAAAGTTGTAGGTGCGGATGCGGTCGCTGCGGTCGCCGCTGCCGACCAGGCTCTTGCGCGTCGCGGCCTCCTTGGCGGCGCGCTCGTTGCGGTCCTTGTCGCGCAGGCGGGCGGTGAGCACCGCCAGCGCCTTGGCCTTGTTGCGGTGCTGGGAGCGATCGTCCTGGCACTCGGCGACGATGCCCGTCGGCAGGTGCGTGATGCGGATGGCGCTGTCGGTCTTGTTGACGTGCTGGCCGCCGGCGCCGCTGGCGCGGAAGGTGTCGATGCGAAGGTCGCTCGGATCGAGCGTGAGCTCCTCGGCTTCGTCGGCCTCGGCCAGCACGGCGACGGTGCAGGCGCTGGTGTGAATGCGGCCCTGCGTTTCTGTCACCGGCACGCGCTGGACGCGGTGGCCGCCGGACTCGAACTTGAGAGCGGCGTAGACGTCGCGGCCCTCGATCTTCACCACCAGTTCCTTGTAGCCGCCGAGGTCGCTGGCGCTCTCCGACATGATCTCGGTGCGCCAGCCGCTGCGCTCGGCGAAGCGCAGGTACATGCGGACGATGTCGGCGGCGAAGAGAGCCGATTCGTCGCCGCCGGCGCCGGCACGGACCTCGAGGAAAACGTTGCGACCGTCGTCGACGTCGCGCGGCAGCAGCGCGGCCTGCAGCTCGTTCTCGAGTCGCGCCATGTCGGCGTCGGCGGCCTGCGATTCCTCGCGCGCCATCGCCGCCATGTCGTCGTCGCCCGCCGATTCGGCCAGCAGCTGTTCGGCCGAGGCGTGATCGCCCTCGCGGCCCTCGAAGCGGCGAAAAAGGTCGATCAGCATCGACGCTTCCGCGTGTTCGCGGCCGAGCTCGCGGTAGCGCTTCATGTCGGCGCCGACGCCGGGGTCGGCGAGTAGTGCGTCGAGCTCGCCCAGTCGCAACGCGAGGCGCTCGAGTTGCTGGCGAAGAGAGGGTTTCATGGCGGGCGGCTAACGGAAGGCGGCGGAGTAAGCATGCGCGGCACAGGGCGCACGGGCGACGACACGGAGCGACGACGGAGAGCGTCGCTAACGCTGCTTGTCGTCGGGCGCTTGCCGGTTGCTCGCGCGCAGGAACAGGCGCGACACCGTCTGCGCCAGGCGCGCGCGCTCCTCGCCCTCGGTGGCACGCAGCTCGGCGAGCGTGCCGTGCAGCATCTTCTGCGTCAGGCCGCGGGAAAGCGCCTCGAGCACGGCGCCAACGTCTTCGCCGCCGGCGAGCAACTTGCGCGCCCGTGCGATCTCGAGGAGGCGCCAGTCGTCGGCCTGCGCATGCAGCGCCTGGATCAGCGGCGTCGAGGCGCGGCGGTCGAGCCACTGCGCGAAGCTCTGCACGCCGGTCTCGATGATCGCCTCGGCTTGGGCCACGGCGGCCTCGCGCTTCTCGCCACCAGTGGTGACGAGCGCCGAAAGATCGTCGATGGTGTAGAGGTACACGTCGGACAGGCGCGCGACCTCGGGCTCGATGTCGCGCGGCACGGCGAGGTCGACCATGAACATCGGCCGGTGCCGGCGTGCTTTCAGGGCCCGCTCGACGGCGCCGAGGCCAATGATTGGCAGCGAGCTCGCCGTGCAGGAGACGACGATGTCGAACTCGGCCAGGCGCAGCGGCAGGTCGGCCAGCGGCATCGTCTCGGCGGTGAAGCGGGCCCCGAGCTCGTCGGCACGCGCCGCACCGCGGTTGGCGATGGCGAGCAGGCGCGGCTTGCGGGCTGCGAAATGGGTCGCGGCCAGCTCGATCATCTCGCCGGCGCCAACGAAGAGAACGTTGGTCTCTCTCAGGTCTTCGAACAACTGCGAAGCCAGGCGCACGGCGGCAGCGGCCATGCTGATCGAGTGGCTGCCGATCTCTGTCGACGAGCGCACTTCCTTGGCGACCGCGAAGGAGCGCTGGAACATTTGCTGCAGCGTGCTGCCGAGCGTGCCGGCGCTGTTGGCCTCGCGCACGGCGAGCTTCAGCTGGCCGAGGATCTGCGGCTCCCCGAGCACCATGGAATCAAGGCCGCTGGCGACACGGAAGGCGTGCCGCGCCGCCGACGAGCCTTCGAGCAGATACGAGTGCGATCGCAGCGTTGCGCACGACACGTTGCCGAGGCCGGCCAGCCACTCTACGGCAGGCTCGACGGCGCCCTGATCGGCGCCGACATAGAGTTCGGTGCGGTTGCACGTCGAGACGATCGCGACCTCTTCGACCCGCGTGAATCGGGAGCGAAACTCCTTCAGCGTGCCCGCGAGCTTCTGCGGCTCCAACGCGAACCGGCTGCGCAGATCGAGCGGCGCGGTGGTGTGGTTGAGGCCAAGGGCGAAGACGCTCATCGCACGATTATAAAATTTGCGCTGGCCAACATGGTCCAGCCAGGGTCTCCGTGCAAGCAAGCAGCGCCTTCTGGCACATCGTCAACTTCCTCGCGCCGGCGATCGTGCTCGGTGGCATCGCCGCAGCCGCGACGGGGTGGATCTGGCGTCGCGAACTGACCGCCGGCAGTATCTGGCGATTCTGGCTCGCCGCTGGCCTGGCAGCCGCTTCGGCCGAGGTCGCGGGGCTGCTCGTCTTTGGCCACGACGGCAAGATGTTCACGTATGCGGTCATGGTGGTCGCGAGCGCTGCCGCACTCTGGTTTTCCGGCTTTCGCTCGCGGCGCGGCTGAGCGGCCACTCTCGGGACGAGTCGGTCCGTCAGGCCGCGACGAGCCGCGCGCG
>JAYTYH010000045.1:0-5461 GCA_043742485.1 Rhizobacter sp. | reverse complement strand
GGTCGACGATCTGCGCGAAGCCGGCATTGATACCGGCCGGGAAGCGCGCGTGGCGCCCGATCAGCGGGCCCTGCGTCTCGATCGGCGCGGCGTCGACATCGGCGACGAACTGCACCGCGTGCGGGTTGCCCATCGAGAGCAGCGCCAGCTCCACGGCCTCGCCACCGACATCGAGCGTCTCGACCGCGAAACCTGAAGGCACGCCCATGTCGACCGTGACGCTGCCGTTGTCGAGCGCATGCAGCTCGAGAAGGCCGCCCATCGTCTCGACGCGGATGGGCGACGCGCTCGCGAGCCCGTGGTCGAGCACGTAGCGCACGAAGCAGCGGGCGCCGTTGCCGCACTGTTCGACCTCGGCACCGTCGCCGCCGTTGAAGATGCGGTAGCCGAAGTCGACGCCCTCGGAGCGCGCCGGCTCGACGACGAGGATCTGGTCGGCGCCGACGCCGAAGCGGCGATCGCCGAGGTGGCGCAACTGCGCGGCGGTCAACGCCAGCGGCGCGTGCGTCGCGTCGAGCACGACGAAGTCGTTGCCGGCACCCTGCATCTTGGTGAACCGCACTTTCATGCGGCGGATTATCCGGCTCGCGCCGGCGGTACCGCTCAGGCGCGGCGGCGGCGGATGCTCGTGGTGACGAGCATCCCGGCCAGCAACAGGCCCTGGGTCGAGGGCTCGGGCACCGGCGCCGTGAGCGCGTAGTCGTGGCCCGACAACGCGCTCATCTGCACGCCGCTCGAAAGCGCCGGGTCCTGCAGGCGCACGGTGTTGAAGAGGTCGCTCTCGTGGCCGTTGGAAGAGACGGTGCGCAATTCCAACATGACGACGTAAAAGGCGTCGGCCAGAAAATCGAAGTCGAGCGCGAGCGAGCCGGCGGAGCTGGCCCGACGCTCGTCGTTGCCGGCGCTGCGAACGCGAGCCACCAACGTCAGCCCGCCGAGCTCGAACTCGTCGGAGACCTTGAAGTGGCTGACGTCGTAGACGCGGAGGTCGTAGAACTGATCGCCGAAACTGGCGAGACGCACCTAGTCGTACGAGGCCTGGAAGCCGGGGGTGTCGGCGAGGCCGGATCGGCCATCGAAGGCAACGCCGGCGCTGACGTGCCCGCCGGCCGAAAAGCGCCAGACATCGCGCCAGCCACTGTCGGCCTCGGCAAACGTCTGGATGTTGACGTCGGCCGACGTCGGCGTAGCCCGCGCACCCTTATCGCGGCGCTATCCGTCCGTCACCCGCTTCAATTCACTGATTCAGTACAGCGCCGCTTCGCCCGGTGGCCGGGTCTTGAAGCGGCGGTGCACCCACAGGTACTGCGCCGGGTTGCGCCGGATCTCGCTCTCGATCCAGCGGTTCATGCGCGCCGCGTCGGCAACCGGGTCGTCGCTCGGGAAATCGGCCCACGGCTCGAGATAGCGCACGCGGTAACCCTGCCCGCCCGGCAGGATCTCGGCGACCACCGGCTGGACCACCATGTTCAGTGCCTTGGCCAGCCGCGAGGGTGCCAGCAGCGTGATCGCGGGCACGCCGAAGAACGGCACGAAGGCGGCGTCGCGGGTGCCGAAATCCATGTCGGGCAGGTTGAAGAAGGCATCGCCCTTCTTGATGGCGCGCATCAGCGCCCGGCCGGCCTCGTCGCGCGAGAAGATTTCGGCGTTGCCGAGGCGCAGCCGCCCTCGGCGCAGCGCCGCATCCATCACGGCGTCGCTCTGGCGCTGGTAGATCGAGATGCCCTTTCGCTTCTGGAACAGCAGCACCGAGGCGCCGGCGACATCGAGCGCCATGAAGTGCGGCGCCAGCCACATGACCGGCCGCTCGCTGCGTTCGGCGAGGTGGACGTCGCCTTCGACGCGAATGAGCCGCTTTAGCCGCGCCGGCGATGCATACCAGAGCAAGCCGCGCTCGAGCAGGCTGCGGCCGAGCCAGCGAAAGTGCGCACGGGCGAGGCGCTTGCGCTCGCCCTCGCTGCGTTCAGGAAAGCACAGGGCGAGATTTCGGAGTGCGACCGCTCGACGCGAGCCGACGAGGACGTAGCCGATGCGGCCGAGACCGTTGCCGCACAGCGCCTGCAGGCTCAGCGGCAGCCAGTGCAGCAGCCACAGGAGGGCAAGCAGGAGTCGCGACGTCACGCCGCGAGTATCGGCCGCTCATGGCAGCGTCGCGACGAGCAGCTGCCCGCCGCTGAGGATGAGCAGGCGCTTGGGACCCAGCACCGTGAAGTCGGTCACCGCGGTGAGAAACGGGTTGGCACCGAGCGCGTTCGGGCGGTTGATGGCAGCGCCTATGAGCAACGTGCTCGTGCCGCCCTGCAGGCTGTACAGGCCCGTGTCGGCTCCGAAGTAGACGACACCCGCCGCGTCGACCGCCACGCGGAAGACACCCGAAAACGGTCCGGCCAGCGTCGACACCGTCGCACCGTCGGCCGAAATGCGCCGGATCACGCCGTTGTCGACGACGTAGAGCGTGCCGTCGGGTGCGAGGGCCAACGAGCCTGGCGACATGAAGCGCGCAGCGGCGATCGGCCCGTCGACGCGCGCACCTTGGCCGATCACGCCGGCATAGGTCGTGACGTTGCCGGCAGCGTCGATGCGTCTTACCGCCTGGTTCGCGGAATCGCCGACGAAGACGGTGCCGTTCGCTGCCACGGCCAGGCCACGGATGCCGTTGAAGCGCGCCGTCGCGGCATTGCCGTCGACGCCCCCGAACTCGGCGGCCGAGCCGGCCAGGAGCGTGGTCGTGTTGTCGGCGGCGATCCGGCGCACCGACCCGAACCCGTCGGCCACGTAGGTCACACCGGCGCCGCCGCTTGCCAGCGCCGGGCGCAGGAAGCCGAACTGTGCTTCGCTACCGATCCCGTCGGGCGGCGGCCCGGAGATGTTGTAGCCGCCGGTCAGGCCCGCCGCAAGCGTGACCACGCCGGCCGGGCCGATCCTGCGCACGACCTGCGTAGCGGTGTCGGCGAAGACGACGTTGCCGGCGGTATCCACGGTGACGGCCACTGGGTCGACGAGGGGAAGTTGCGCGAGCACCCCGGTGGCGTCTTGTGCGGCGATTCCGGTCGAGTTGGAGGCGATGGTCCGCACAATGCCGGCGGCGCTCACCGTGCGCAGCGCGCGGTCGTCGGCGAGCATGAAGCCGCCGTTCGGTGCCGCCGTCAGTCCGATGCCGATGTCGCGGATGCGTGCAGTCGTCGTACTGCCGTCGGCATTGCCCTCGCCGAGGATGCGCGAACCGGTGAGCGTGCTGACGACGCTCGTCGTCAGATCGATCTGGCGCAGCAGGAACGAGTCGCGCACCGTCAGCGTGTTGCCGCGGAGGACGAGACCGGTCGGCCCCGAGATCACGGCGGCGGCGCCGATGCCATCGGGCTCTGTCGGGCTGACCGTGCCGTTGCCGGCGAGCGTCTGCACTGCCCCGGCCGTGGTCCCGGCGCGCAGGACGCGGCGGATGCGGTGGTTCGAAGAGTCGGCGACGAGGACGTCGCCGTTGGTCGCGACGGCGATCCCCTCCGGGTTTTGAAACATCGCCGTGGCAGCGGCGCCATCGGCGAAACCGCCGCCGCTGCCGGCGTACGTCGTGACGACACCGCCGAGGGTGACGCGGCGAACGCGGTGGTTCGAACGATCGGTCACGTAGAGGTCGCCGTCCGGTCCGAAGGCGATACCGTGGGGCTGGTTGAATCGCGCCGCCGCGCCCGTGCCGTCAGCGGTGCCGCTGGCGAGGGCAAGACCGGCCAGCGTGCTGACGGTGCCGTCGGCGGCGATGCGCCGGATCGTGTGGTTGTTGGTATCGGCGATGTAGAAATTGCCCGCCCCGTCTTGCGTCAGACCCTGCGGCACGTTGAAAGTGGCCGTGGCGGCCGGGCCGTCGGCGGCGCCCTGATTGCCGCCCGCGACCGGCACGATCGACAGCAGGTCCGCGCTGAGGCGCTTGATGCGATTGCCGGCAAGGAAGGTGAAGCTGTTCGCGGGATCCTGGTCGATGGCGCTCGCCGACGCGATGTCGTTCTGCGTGCGCAGTCCGACGATCGGCAGCAACGCGAGCGTCACCGACCCCGGCGCGGTGACCGTCAGCGTGGCCGCACTGCTCGGCGTGCTGCTTTGGCCGCCGCAGTCGAGAACGGCACGGAACACCGCGCCGTTGTCGGCGATGACGGTCGCGAAACTGTAGGTCGCCGCCGTCGCGCCAGCGATATCGACAAAGGCTGCGGCCGCGCCGGAGTTGCGCTGCCAGCGGACGTTGAGCATGCCCGAGCTGCACGTGCCGCCGACGGTGAACGACGCGTTCGTGCCTGCCACCACCGAGGCATTGGCCGGCTGCGGCGTGATGGTGAGGACCGGCGCGCTCGCCGTCACCGTGAGGGTGGCGGCGTTGCTGGTGGCGCTGCCGGCGACGTTGCTGGCAATGGCACGGAAGGCCGCGCCGCTGTCGGCGAGCGCAGTGGCGGCGATGGCGTAGGTGGTCGCGTTCGCGCCGGCGATGTCGACGCCGTTGCGTTGCCACTGGTAGGTGAGCGGTGCGGTGCCCGAGGCGGCCACGGTGAAGCTCGCCGGCTGCCCGGCAGTGACGGTCACGTTCGTCGGCTGCTGGGTGATGGTCGGCGGTGTCGGCAGCACCGGAGGCACCGGGCCGCTTTCAGGTGGCGGTGGCGCGTCGGCACCGCCGCAGGCGGCAAGGACGAGGCAGACGGAAAGCAGCGCTGATCGAAAGGCGTTCATGGCAGGGCGTCCGGTTCTAGAACGAGTAGCGCACGGCCACGCCGAGCATCTGCAGCACGCCGTGCTGGGTGTGCACCTTGAACCGCGTCACGTCGTAGTCGACGCCGATGTTCAGCGACGGTGTGAGGGCATAGCCGACACCGATGCCGCCGAGTGGCTCGAGCAGCGACTTGCTGGCACTGCCGTAGGCGCTGTTCTCGTAGTCGAAGCGGGTCCGGACCGCCGCCGCGCCGGCGCGGGCCGTGACGCTCCAGCCCGGCGCGACATCGAAGCGGTAGCCGGCAGTGACGCCGACGCCGCGCACCTCGAAGCTGCCGCCGAATTCAGTGCCACGCGGCGTCGTGTCGCCGCCTTTGAACTTGCCGCTGCCGAGGAAGATCGCCTCCAGCTCGACGGCGTCGGCGGCACGGTAGCCGACGGTCAGTTTGCCGAAAGCACTGGAGCGTTCGCAGGCGAAGGAGGCGACGCAGTCGACCTTGCCATGGTCGAGACCGGCCCCGACGCCGATGCTGAAGTCGGCGGCGACGGCGGCGCCGGCGAGCAGCAGCCCGCACCCGGCAGCGGCAGCCCGGGTGACGCAGACGATGGCGGCGGGTAGCGAGGGCGAACGATGGCGCGGCATGGCGGCTCCGGTAGGACAAGCACAGGAAGTCGTGCGCTTCGTCGCGCTCCGGCTCCTGCTTCCTGAAACGCGATCCGCGCCGCAATCACGCCATACCGTGACGAATTCTTTCTGCGTGAGCTCCGGTCC
>JAYTYH010000044.1:0-3354 GCA_043742485.1 Rhizobacter sp. | reverse complement strand
CCTACCCGACCGCCAAGATCAACACCACCAAGCTCGCGATCACCGACACCGAAGTCACGGTCGGCCAGCTGCACTCGGCCACCGGCACGATGGCGATCTCTGAGACCGGCTCAATCCAGGCCGAGCAGCTCGCCATCGACCAGATCAACGCGATGGGCGGCATCCTCGGCCGCAAGATCAAAGTCATCAAGGAAGACGGCGCCTCGGATTGGCCGACCTTCGCCGAGAAGAGCAAGAAGCTTCTCGTCAACGACAAGGTAGCGGCGGTGTTCGGCTGCTGGACCAGCGCCTCGCGCAAGGCCGTGTTGCCGGTGTTCGAAAAGGAGAACGGGCTGCTGTACTACCCGACCTTCTACGAAGGCCTCGAGCAGTCGAAGAACGTCTTCTACACCGGCCAGGAAGCGACCCAGCAGATCCTCTACAGCCTCGAGTGGGCCAAGGACACGAAGAAGGCCAAGACCTTCTTCCTGATCGGCTCCGACTACATCTGGCCGCGCACCTCGATGAAGATCGCGAGGAAGCACATCGAGAACTTCCAGAAGGGCAAGGTTGTCGGCGAGGAGTACTACCCGCTCGGCAGCACCAACTTCGGCTCGCTGATGAACAAGATCAAGCTGGCCAAGCCCGACTGCATCTACGCAGCTGTGGTCGGCGGCTCGAACGTGGCCTTCTACAAGGCGCTGAAGGCGGCCGGCATCACCGGTGACAAGCAGCTGCTCGTGACGCTGGCGGTCACCGAAGACGAGATGACCGGCGTCGGCGGCGAGAACTTCGCCGGCTTCTATTCGTCGATGAAGTACTTCCAGTCGCTCGACAACGCGAACAACAAGAAGTTCGTGGCCGATTTCAAGGCCAAGTACGGCAAGGATGCGGTGATCGGCGACGTCACGCAGGCCGGCTATCTCGGCCCGTGGCTCTGGAAGGCGGCGGTCGAGAAGGCCAAGAGCTTCGACGTCGACAAGGTCGTCGCCGCCTCGCCCGGCATCGAGCTGAAGCAGGCGCCCGAGGGCTACGTGAAGCTCGACGAAAACCACCACCTCTGGAGCAAGTCGCGCATCGCCATGGGCCTGCCCGACGGCAGCTTCAAGGTGGTCTCCGAGTCGCCCAACCTGATCAAGCCCGATCCGTTCCCCAAGGGCTATCAGTAAGCCGCAGCCAGCGAGACGCAGCCACGCCGCCCGGACCCGCCATGACCTTCTCCGAACTGTTGAACATCGGCCTGATGCAGGGCTTCGCGGGCTTGAGCCTGTTCGCGGTGCTGCTGCTGATGGGCCTGGGCCTGGCGATCATCTTCGGCCAGATGGGCGTCATCAACATGGCGCACGGCGAGTTCATGACGATCGGCGCCTACACGATCTACCTGATCTCGAACACGGCCAGCCTGCACGCGCCGGGCCTCGTGCCCTACTACTTTCCATTCGCCGTGATCCTGGCCTTCGTGTTCGCCTTCATCGGCGGCTGGCTGGTCGAGTGGGGCCTCATCCGCCATCTCTACAAGCGCCCGCTCGACACCCTGCTCGCCACCTGGGGCGTGAGCCTGGCGATGCAGCAGTGCTTCCGCACCTTCATCGGCCCGAAGGAAGTCAGCCCGACGCTGCCGGAGTGGCTGCTCGGCTCATGGTCGCCGAGCCCGGGCCTCGACATCCCCATCAACGGCCTGTTCGTGCTTGCCCTCACCACCGTCACCACGCTCGGCGTGCTGCTCGCGTTGAGCAAGAGCCGTTGGGGCCTGCGCGTTCGCGCCACGGTCAGCAACCGGACGATGGCCAACGCCACCGGCATCGACACCAAGAAGACCGACCGCCTCACCTTCGCCATCGGCTGCGGCATCGCCGGCATGGCCGGTGCCGCCTTCACCACAATCGGCTCGACCGGGCCGACCTCGGGCCAGCTCTACATCGTCGACTCGTTCCTGGTCGTCACCTTCGGCGGCGCGGCCAGCCTGCTCGGCACCGTGGTCTCGGCCTTCGGCATCGCCCAGACGCAGTCGGTCAGCGAGTTCTTCCTCACGGGCTCGATGGCCAAGGTGCTGACGCTGTCGATGATCGTGCTGATCCTGATGATCCGGCCACAGGGTCTGTTCGCCAGCAAGGTGCGCCGATGATCGCCCTGCGGGATCTGATCAAGCGCTACCAGCTCACCAGCATGCTGGTGTTGACGGTCCTGCTCGCCGTGGTGTTGCCGCTCTCGCTCGACATCTTCCGGCTCAACCTCGTCGGCAAGTACCTGACGTACGCCTTCGTCGCCATCGGCCTCGTCATGGTGTGGGGCTATGGCGGCGTGCTGAGTCTCGGTCAGGGCGTGTTTTTCGGCCTCGGCGGCTACGCGATGGCAATGTTCCTCAAGCTCGAGGCATCGGACCCGGTGACCACCAAGATCCAGTCGACGCCGGGCATCCCCGACTTCATGGACTGGAACCAGATCACGGCGCTGCCCGCGTTCTGGCTGCCGTTCAAGTCGCTGCCGCTGACCCTGATCGCGGTGGTCGCGGTGCCGACGCTGCTGGCCTGGATCGTCAGCTTCGCGATGTTTCGGCGGCGGGTCGGCGGGGTGTACTTCGCGATCATCACCCAGGCGGTCGCCCTGATCGTGACGGTGCTCATCATCGGCCAGCAGGGCTACACCGGCGGCGTCAACGGCATGACCGACCTGAAGACCGTGCTCGGCTGGGACACGCGCACCGACCACGCCAAGTACGTTCTCTACTACCTCTGCGTGGCGCTGCTGATCGCCAGCATGCTGCTCTGCCGCTGGATCCAGACCGGCAAGGCCGGCACCCTGCTGCTGGCGATGCGCGACAAGGAAGACCGTGTGCGCTTCTCGGGCTACGACGTGGCCGACTTCCGCATCTTCACGTTCTGCCTGGCGGCCGCGCTGGCCGGCATCGGCGGAGCGATGTTCTCTCTGCAGGTTGGCTTCATGTCGCCCAGCTTCGTCGGCATCGTGCCTTCCGTCGAGATGGTGATCTTCGCGGCCGTGGGCGGGCGCATGAGCCTGGTCGGCGCGGTGTACGGCACGCTGCTCGTCAACTTCGGCAAGACCTACTTCTCGGAGAGCTTCCCCGACCTCTGGCTGTTCCTGATGGCCGCCCTGTTCATCGGCGTGACGATGGCGTTCCCGATGGGTCTGGCGGGTGTCTGGGAAGACTACGTGGTGCCCTGGTGGGCGCGGCGGCGCGGCAGGGCACCGGCCGCGAGCGCGGACGCATCGCCGCCGCTTCCGAGCGGCATCAGCGGCCAGAGCGCCTGAATCGGGCGCCGAGGATCCAAAGGCCATGAGCAACACCGACTTCGCCCTCGCCGTGGAAGACCTGACCGTCTCCTTCGACGGGTTCAAGGCCATCGACGCCCTGAC
>JAYTYH010000043.1:0-2062 GCA_043742485.1 Rhizobacter sp. | reverse complement strand
GATCGCAGCGAAGACTGGTTCAGTGCCTCCTGGTCGGTCTTCTCCGGCCTGGCCTCCGCCGAACTGAAGAACGACGGCTGGATCCGGGCGGTCCACCCCGAAGACGTCGGCCGCTGCCTCGGCATCCGTGCCGCCAGCTTCGAAGCACGCACGGCGTTCTCGCTCGATTTGCGGCTACGCCGCGCCGACGGCGCCTATCGCTGGATGCTCGACAACGGCGTGCCCCGTTTCGACGGGGCTGGCGAATGCCTCGGCTTTGTCGGCACGCTGGTCGACATCGACGTCCGCAAGGCGCTCGAGGACACCCTGGCCGAACGAACCCGGCAGATGCGCCTTGCCGAACGACGCCAGGGTCACTTCCTGGCCATGCTTTCGCACGAGTTGCGCAATCCGCTGGCGCCGATCGCCAACGCCGCGAGCGTCCTGCGCACTCTCGAGCACAGCAATCCCATTCTTCTCAGGTTGCGCGAAATCCTCGATCGTCAGGTCGCCCGCTTCTCTACCTTGATCGAGGAGCTGATCGACGCCACGCGCGCCGCGCAGGGCCAGATCTCGCTCGTGCGCGCACCGGTGTCGGTGTCGGGCATCGTCGAGGCCGCGGCGGCGGTGGCCGAGGAAAAACTGCTGCTCGGAGGCCACCGTCTCGAGATCGAGTTCTCCGCCGAGCGCTTGCAGGTTCGTGGCGACAGCGCGCGGTTGACGCAGGCTCTGCAGCATCTGATCGTCAATGCCGGCAAGTTCTCGCTCGAGTCCGGCGTCGTGCGGGTGGCTGTTCGGCATGTCGCGAAAACGGTCCAGATCACGGTCGCCGACCAGGGCCAGGGTATCGCCTCCGACTTCCTGCCCCATGTCTTCGAGCTGTTCGCGCGACAGGACCAGAGTCTCGGCCGGACGCTGGCCGGCCTCGGTGTCGGCCTGACGCTGGCGCGGCGCATCGCCCAATTGCACGGCGGCGACGTCGAAGCCTCCAGCGAAGGCGTCGGCAAGGGCAGCGAGTTCGTACTCTGGCTGCCGCTCATCGACACCCCTGATGCGCTCGACACCATGCCCGAAAACCCGCCCGACCTGGTCGGCAGCGCTGTACCGAAGCACGCACGCAGCCTGCGCGTTCTCATCGTCGAAGACGAATTGGATGCGCTCGAAAGCTTGCGCATGCAGATGCAGGCCTGGGGTACCGAAGTCAGCACCGCCACGAACGCGCACGACGCGCTGGAGGTCGCGGCGCAAGTTCGCCCGCAGATCGTGTTGTGCGACCTCGGCTTGCCAGGAGTCGATGGTCTGCGGCTGGTCGGGTCGCTGCGACGCGCGCTCGCCGACAGCACGGTGATCTACGCGGCAGTGACGGGTTATGCCGGCAGCGACGATCAGGAGCGTGCGTTGAACGCGGGCTTCGATGCGTTCTTCGTCAAGCCCCTGGATCCGGAAAGCTTGGCCAGGCTGCTACACACCTGTTCCGATCGACCTGGTTGAGCGGCTCAAGGTGCGCGGCCCGGCGCCGCACAACGCCGCTCAATGCGCTTCGTCGAAGGCGCCGGGCTCGGAGACGGGATCGTCCTCTTCGGCCGCGTATTCCTTGAGACGGTTGTAGAGCGTCTTCAGGCTGATGCCGAGCGTGGCGGCGGTCTTTTCCTTGTGGCGGCCGAGGTGCTCGAGCGTTGCCAGTGTCACCACGCGCTCGACCTCGGCGAGTGTCATGCCGATGCGCACCGCCAGTGCGGGCACCGCACCGGAGTCTTTCGGAGAGGCGCCGTAGGGCTGTGGCAGGCAGTCGTCGACGATCACCGGGCCGGTCGCCATCACGTAGGCGCGGTAGACCACGTTGCGGAGCTCGCGGACATTGCCGGCCCAGCGGTGACCGGCCAGCCGGACCAGCACGTCGGGTGCATAGCGCTTGGCCGAGCCTTCGCGTTCGCCGATCTGCATCAGGAAATGCTGGGCGATGAGCGCTACGTCTTCGGCGCGATCGCGCAGCGGCGGCAGGTGGATGGGGAAGACGTTGAGCCGGTACATCAGGTCTTCGCGCAACTTGCCCTTGGCCACCGCGTCGGTCGGGTTGCGGTTG
>JAYTYH010000042.1:0-6074 GCA_043742485.1 Rhizobacter sp. | reverse complement strand
CCGTCTTCGTTGAGCAGACTGAAGAACGGGCTCTTCGTTGCCGGGTCGTAGATCCGCTTGAAGGAAAACACGTAGTCAGTGGCGACCAGCTCCCGCGGTCGGCCCTTGAACGCTGGATCGGAAGCGAACAGAATGCCGCGCTGCAAGCGCACCGTCCAGGTCCGGAAATCACTCGACACGTCAGGCATGGCTGCGGCCGTCAACGGCACCAGCCGCACAGGCAAAGCCAAGGGGTCGTAGTCCAGCAGCGCCTCGAAGATGTGGGAGGTGATCCGGTTCGAATACAGGTCGCCGGCCTGTCCGGGATCGAAACCCGTCTCGGCGGCCAGGAAGAGGACGCGCAGCACATTGGCGGCCGCCGCCTCTGCGGTCCGCCCCGCTTGCGCCGCGGGCCAGCCGCTGGCGCCGGCAAGCAAACCGGCAGCTGCGGCGGCGAAACGGCGTCGAGTCGGTCTTTGTGGCATGGCTAGAAGCTCCGATGCTGAGCGGTGGTGTCGAGATCGACGTAGTGCCACCATTCTTGCCAGAAGATCGGCCGGCGATAACCGACAAGCTGCGGAAACGTCATGTCGGTGACGGTGCGGTTGACGCGGAACTTGTACGGCATGTAGGCAACGGAGAGCTGCACCGCCTGCCGGAAAAGAGCGGCGCGCTCGGGGCCGTCGGCGATCACCTTCAGTCGCCCGTAGATCTCGTCCATCGCCGGCAGATTGAAGCGGGCCATGTTCTGGCCGCCGATCTGGTGGCTGTCGTAGCGGGCGAAGGCGCCGATGCTGTCGGGCGCGTCGGCCGCGGAGCCGACCGACCACACCATGAACTTTCCGGAACGAACGGCCTTCAGGTTTTCGGGCCACTGCGCGTACCTGAACGCGATACGCACCCCGAGTGCGTCCATGTCCTTCTTGAAGAGCTCCTCGAGCTGGCGCTGCGTGTTGTCGGGCTGGGTCGACACCTCGAGCAACAGCGGCGAGCCGTCGGGCCGCTCGCGCCAGCCGTCGCCGTCGCGGTCGACGAATCCGAAGGTATCGAGCAGGCCCATCGCGCGCGACGGGTCGTAGATGCCGAACTCGGTGTGTTCGGTGGTCGTGTAGGCGCTGGTAAAGGGAATGATCGGAGACTGCGCGACCGTGGCCTGGCCCTTCCTGATCAGGCGCACCTCGCGCGGCGTGTCGATCGCCAGGCCGACGGCGCGTCGCAGGGCCACGTCGGCCGGCGTGTAGCCGCCGACCATCGGGCTCTCCATGTTGAACAAGAGCTGAGTCGAGGCCGGCTCCGTCTGGCGGTAGCCTCGGACGCCGCGCCTGGCCAGGTTCGGCGCAACCTTGCCGCCCGGCATGGCAGTGCCGACGAATTCAGCAGCGACGCGCTCGATGAAGTCGGCTTCGCCGTTGACGAAGGACAGCCAGCGCGGCTGCTCCTCCTCGACGATGCTCACCTCGACCCGGTCGATCATCGGCAACCGACGGCCCTTGAATCGCGCCAGCAGGGCCTGGCCTTCGGCATCGTCGTCGGCGGGCTCGGCGTCGTAGAACATCTCGCGGAAATCGAGACTCTTTTCGAACACGATGCGCGAGCTTCGTCGCCACTGCACGAGCTTGAAGGGGCCGGTGCCGACCGGATGACCGTCGACCTGGTCGCCATAGAACTCGACCACTTCACGAGCGACGGCGCCGAAGATGTCGCTCGCCGCCAGGTTCTCGGCAAAGCGCGGCCGCGGCTCCTCGAGCGTGAAGCGAATCGTGTAGCGATCGATCGCGCGGGCGCCCTCGATCTCGTGGTCGTAGTCGAGTGGCCGCTTGCCGTCGAGCGCGGTCTTGCGCAACTGGGCCAGACCGACGTACTTGTCGGCCTCGAAGCTCGACCAGGCCGGGCTCCGGTTCGCCGGGTCGGCGAAGCGCTTCAGCGAGTAGACGTAATCCTGGGCCACGAGCTCGCGCCGCCTGCCCTTGAAAGCCGGGTCGTCGGCGAAGTAGATACCTCGGCGCAACCGGACCGTCCAGACCCGGAAGTCTTCCGACGATTGCGGCTCGCCCTCGGCCGTCAGCGACTTGACCTTGACCGGCCGCGCCAGGTGGTCGTACTTGTAGAGCGACTCGAAGATGTGCGGCGTCAGGGTGCGCGAATAGAGGTCGATGATCTTGACCGGATCGAGGCTGGTCTCGGCAACGCGAAAAGCGTAGCGCAGCACCTTCTTCCCGACGGCCGGCGAGGGCGCCGCAGGCTGCTGGGCCAGCACCGGCAAGCCGACCGCGACCGTGGCGGCCGCGATGAGGTCGCGACGCTTCAACTCGAGTCCTTTGGCGGGTGGGTCATGGATGACACTAAGGATAGCCGGCTGCAATTAAACTCACGGCCTTGCCGCGCTGCGGCCATTTCCCGCGGACGCGCCCCTCGCGATGACGGCCTACCTGATCCGGCGCCTCTGGCAGATGATCCCGACGCTGCTCGGCGTCGTTCTCCTCGTCTTCTTCCTGTTCAAGACGTTCGGCGGCGACCCGGCCGAAGTGCTGGCCGGCCTCAACGCATCGCAGGCGACCGTCGACGCGATCCGTGACCAGCTCGGCCTCAACCAGCCCAAGTACGTGCAGCTCGGCATCTATCTGAAGGGCATCGTCACCTTCGACTGGGGCCGGAGCTGGGCCACCAACGAATCGGTGGCCCACCTGTTCGCGACGCGGCTGCCGGCGACGCTCACGGTGATGCTGCCGATCCTGATCCTCGACACCCTGCTGGCGCTGCCGATCGCGATGTGGGTGGCCTACCGACGCGGCTCGCTCGGCGACCGCGCCATCATGATCGGCAGCACGCTGGCCCTGTCGATCTCGTTCCTGGTCTACATCATTGTCGGCCAGTACGTGTTCGGCTTCCAGCTCGGCTGGTTCCCGGTGCAGGGCTGGAGCGACAGCGTCTTCACCAACCTCGTCACCTACGTGCCGCTGCCGGTGATGCTGGCGCTCATGGTCGGGCTGGCGCCGCAGACGCGGCTGTACCGCACCTTCTTCCTCGACGAGCTCGGCCACGACTACGTGCGCACGGCGCGCGCCAAGGGCATGACCGAGAACACGGTGCTGTTCCGACACGTGCTTCGCAATGCGATGGTGCCCATCCTCACCAACGTCGGCCTGGCACTGCCCGGCATCTTCGTCGGCTCGTTCCTGATCGAGGTCTTCTTCTCGATTCCCGGCCTCGGCCGCGAGGTGATCCTGGCCGTCAACCGC
Organism: Rhizobacter sp.; assembly: GCA_043742485.1. Classification (GTDB taxonomy): domain Bacteria; phylum Pseudomonadota; class Gammaproteobacteria; order Burkholderiales; family Burkholderiaceae_C; genus Schlegelella_A. Next base: position 2,856 of record JAYTYH010000042.1, on the reverse strand, counting down.
AACGACTATCCGGTGATCCAGGCCCTCACCATCTACCTGGCCGTGCTGACGATGCTGATCAACCTCGCCGTCGACGTGCTGTACAAAATCGTCGATCCACGGGTGGTGCTGAAATGAGCTTGCGATGAGTGCGGTCCTGCCCGCCACGGCCGCCTCGCCGGCGGCGCCCAGCCAGCACTCCGAAGGCGTCTGGGGCGCCGCGTGGCGGCGCCTGCGCAAGGACAAGGTGGGCGTCGTCTCGATGGCGATCGTGGCGCTTTTCATCCTCATGATCGTGTTCACCTCGACCGGGCTGATCGCGTCGGGCTGGCAGCGCGAGGTCGGCGTGCCGAGCGCACCGCCGACGTTCATGGGCCCGGCCGTCGTGGTCGAGACCGACGCCGTCGCGGCGCTGTCGGGGCCGCCGGTCGACATCTCGGCGGTCGACCCGCTCGCACCGCGCTACCAGGAATGGGCCGAGCGTGCCGCCAAGTACAAGACGGTCGAGCAGCCGAAGGCCGAGACGCTGCCGTTCGGCGGCGACCGCACCGGTCGCGACGTGCTCGCCAAGGCCATGAAAGGGACCCAGACCTCGGTCTTCGTCGGCCTGCTCGGCGCGCTGGTCGCCACCGTGATCGGCACCATCCTCGGCGCCCTCGGCGGCTTCTTCGGCGGCAAGGTCGGCGACTTCCTCGAGTGGCTCTACAGCGTCTTCACGTCGATCCCCGACATCCTGCTGATCCTCTCGTTCGCGGTGATCTTCGGGCGCGGCATCGGCAGCGTCGCGATGATCCTGGCGCTGGTCGGCTGGACCGGCCTGTACCGGCAGGTGCGGGCCGAGTTCATCAAGCACTCGACGCGCGACTACGTGCGCTCGGCCGAGGCGATCGGCGCCTCGACCACGTCGCGCATGTTCCGCCACATCCTGCCCAACGTGAGCCACGTGATCCTGGTGCGGATGTCGCTGCTCGTGGTCGGCTTCATCAAGTTCGAGGTGATCCTGTCGTATCTCGGCCTGGGCGTCGGCGTCGACGACGTCTCGTGGGGCACGATGCTCGCCGAGGCGCAGAGCGAGCTCATCCTCGGCTACTGGTGGCAGCTGGTTGCGGCCACCGCCTTCATGGCCGTGTTTGTCACCGCCTTCTCGCTCATGACCGACGCCCTGCGCGACGCCCTCGACCCGAAGCTGCGGGGGCTGGAATGAGCAACCTGCTTTCGATCCAGGACCTTCGCGTTTCCTTTCGCGTCGGTCGTGAAGGCGGCGTCGTGCAACGCGTCGAGGCCGTCAAGGGCATCGGTTTCGACGTGCCGGAGAACACCACCGTCGCCCTCGTCGGCGAGTCGGGCTCGGGCAAGAGCGTCACGGCGATGTCGATCCTGAACCTGCTGCCCGAGAACGCCGAACGCTCGGGCGCCATCACCTTCCAGGGCCGCGATCTGCTGGCCGCGTCGACGGCGGAGCTGCAGGCGCTGCGCGGCCGCGAGATCGCCTGCGTGTTCCAGGATCCGATGAGCTCGCTGAACCCGGTATTCACGGTCGGGCAGCAGATCGTCGAGCCGCTCAGGAAGCACCTCGGCCTCGGTGCCCGCCAGGCCCTGACGCGAGCTGAAGAACTGCTCGCCGAGGTCGGCATGCCGGAGCCGAAGCGGCGCCTGGCAGCCTACCCGCACCAGCTCTCCGGCGGCCAGCAGCAGCGCGTGATGATCGCCATGGCGATCGCCTGCAAGCCCAAGCTGCTCATCGCCGACGAGCCGACCACGGCCCTCGACGTCACCATCCAGCGCCAGATCCTCGAGCTGCTGGCGCGGCTGAAGGAACGGCACCGCATGAGCATGCTGTTCATCAGCCACGACCTCGGCGTCGTCGGCGAGATCTCCGACTACGTCGTCGTGATGCGGAACGGCATCGTCCGCGAGCAGGGCGCCGTCGCCGGCATCTTCGCCGCGCCGCAGGACGCGTACACCAAGGCGCTGCTGGCTTGTCGGCCGACGCTGGAGCAGCGGGCACCGCGGTTGATGGTCGTGGACGACCACATCGCCGGCCGCACCGTGGCCGGCGCCGCCCCCGGCAGCACGAGCAACACGGTGGCGACGGGCAAGGGCAAGGACGCCAACGCACGCGTCGTCATCGACGCCAGCGGCTTGACCAAGAGCTTCTGGATCCGCGCCGGCGTCTTCGGCCGCAAGGAGTTCCGGGCCGTGCGCGGCGCCAGCTTCCGGCTGCGGGCCGGTCACACGCTCGGCATCGTCGGCGAGTCGGGCTCCGGCAAGACCACGCTCGGCCTGACGCTGCTGCGCCTGCACGAGCAGAGCGGTGGCCCGGTCGGCGGCAGCGCGATCTTCGACGGCAAGGATCTGCTCGCGCTCTCCAAGGCCGAGATGCTGCCGATTCGAAAGCGCATCCAGGTCGTGTTCCAGAACCCGTACGCCTCGCTCAACCCGCGCTTCACGATCGGCCAGACGCTGATCGAGCCGATGACGATCCACGGCATCGGCGCCAACGGTGCCGACCGCGAGGGCCGCGCCCGCGCCCTGCTCGCCAAGGTCGGCCTCGACGACGCCGCGATGCACAAGTACCCGCACGAGTTCTCCGGCGGCCAGCGCCAGCGCGTCGCCATCGCCCGCTGCCTGACGCTCTCGCCCGAGGTGCTGGTGCTCGACGAGGCGGTCAGCGCGCTCGACGTCTCGGTACAGGCGCAGGTGCTCAACCTGCTGAAGGATCTCCAGGACGAGCTTGGCCTGACCTATATCTTCATCAGCCACGACCTCGCCGTCGTCCGCTTCATGGCCGACGAGGTGCTGGTGATGAAGGACGGCGACATGGTCGAGCAGGGCGGCGTCGAGGAATTGCTGGCACGCCCGCGCGAGGCCTACACA
>JAYTYH010000041.1:0-4162 GCA_043742485.1 Rhizobacter sp. | reverse complement strand
TCGCCCTCGCCGACAAGCCGACCGAGCTCGTCGACCGCATGAACCTGCTGCTGTTCGGCGGCACCATGCCCGACACGCTGAGGACGCAGCTCACCACCGCCGTCACCAGCCGCGTCATCCCGCCGCCGGTCTACACGGCGACGGCGACGATGGGCAACACGCAGGGCAAGATCGCCGACGAAGGCGGCACCTTCACCGTGCCGGCGATGTCGACGGTCCGCTATGGCGCCGGGACGTCCTTCGTCGTCAAGACGGTCAGCGGCACGGCGGCGTGCACGAACGAGTTCTTCGGCAGCGATCCTCTTCCCGGCATCGGCAAGGCCTGCTACCTCGTCGCGGCCGCGCCGGTTGCCGCCGCGTCCGCGGCGAGCCCGGCCGCCAGCGCGCCGCCGCCGGTGGCCACCAACCAGGCGGCCATCGACGCCGCCAAGCTCGATCGGGTCTACCTGGCGGTGTATCTGTCGATGGCTTCGCCCGACTATCTGGTTCAGAAATAAGAGGGAATGATCATGTCGCAACACAACGCTACGCGCCGCCGCTTCCTGCGCACCGCGTCGGTCGTCTCCGGCTCGGTCGGCACTGCAGCCGCGCCGTTCGCTCTCAACCTGGCGAGCCTCAATTCGGCGGCCGCCCAGAGCGCTCCGACCGACTACAAGGCCATCATCTGCATGTTCCTGTACGGGGGCAACGACTCTTCGAACATGGTTCTGCGCACCGACAAGGCGTCGTTCGACGAATACACGCTGAAGCGCACCACGGGACCGGACCCGATCGCGCTGCTGGCGCCGGGCACGCCGATCAACGGCGGCGCCCAGCGCGCCTCGCCGGCCCGCCTCGGCGGCGTCCTGGCGCTGGCGCCCAAGTTCACGGCTTCGCCCGAGAACAACGTCAACACCTACGCCGTGCATCCCAGCATGCCGGAAGTGCAGAGCCTGTTCGCGGCCGGCCGCCTGGCCGTTCTCGCCAACGCCGGACCGCTCGTCGTGCCGCTGACGCGTGCCGACTACACCAGCAACTCGAAGCCGCGTCCGCAGGCGCTCGGTTCCCACAACGACCAGCAGTCGACATGGCAGGCTCTCGGGCCCGAAGGCGTCAAGATCGGCTGGGGTGGTCACCTCGGCGACATGGTCGCGAGCACCAACTCCAATGCCACCTTCACCAGCATCTCGGTGGCCGGAAACAACGTGTTCTCGGCCGGCGAGCAGACCTTCCAGTACACGGTGGGTGGGGGTGGCGCGACCCAGATCGAGGGTCTGTCGGGCGCGCTGTTCAACTCGATGACGGCCTCGACGACGCTGCGCTCGATCGTCACCGGTGACAACCAGCACCTGTTCGCGAAAGAGTATTCGCAGATCATCAAGCGCTCGGTCGATGCGCAGGCCGCCTTCCAAGGCGCCTTCACCGCGGCCAGCTCGATGACGCCGACGAGCTACATCCAGCCTTCGACGGGAAATCAGCAGCAGAACGGGCTTGCCCAGCAGCTGCAGACCGTCGTCCGCGTGATGGCAGCGCGCAACGCCATCGGTGCCAAGCGCCAGGTCTTCTTTGTCTCGATGGGTGGCTTCGACACCCACGACAACCAGAACATGAACCAAGCCGACCTGCTGGCGCGTATCTCGCACGCCATCGGCTACCTGGACTCGGCTCTGGCCAACGTCGGCGGCGTCGACCTGCGCAACAGCGTCACGATGTTCACCGCCTCCGACTTCGGCCGCACCATCACCAGCAACGGCGACGGGACCGACCACGGCTGGGGCTCGCATCACTTCGTCTCCGGCGGCGCCGTCAACGGCGGCGAGATCTACGGTCGCTTCCCGAAGTTCGGCCTCAACGACAACATGGATTCGGCCAACAACGCCTACCTGCCGGTGAACTCCGTCGACACGATCGGCGCCACCATCGGCAAGTGGTTCGGTGCCAGCGCCACCAACCTCGACACGGTGTTCCCGAACCTGAAGAACTTCCCGCGCGATCTCGGGTTCCTGAAGGCAGGCTGAGCGACTCACCGCTCGGTCGACAAGGGCAGCCTCCGCGCTGCCCTTTTTTGGTCTGTGCCTAGCGCAGTACGCGCCGGTACTGGATCGCTTCGGCCAGATGCGCGGTGACGATCGCCGGGGCGCCGTCGACGTCGGCGATCGTGCGGGCGACGCGCAGGATGCGGTGAAAGCCGCGCGCCGACCAGCCGAGCCGCACCGCGGTCGATTGTAGAAATGACGAGGCGTTGGCGTCGAGCCGGCAATGCGCGTCGAGGCGCTCGCCGGCCAGCTCGCTGTTCAGCGTGCCCTGGCGTTCCAGCGCACGCCTGCGCGCCGCCAGCACGCGCTCGGCGACCACGGCGCTGGTCTCACCGTCGGCGCTGGCAGCGAGGCGCGCTGCGTCGACCGCGGGCACCTCGATCTGGATGTCGATGCGGTCGAGCAAAGGGCCGCTGATGCGGCCCTGATAGCGGAGCACCGCGTCGGGCGTGCAGCGGCAGGCGCGTGCCGGGTTGCCGAGCTGGCCGCACGGGCACGGATTCATCGCTGCGACCAGCTGGAAGCGGGCCGGAAACTCGGCTTGCCGTGCCGCCCGCGAGACGACGATGCGGCCGGTCTCGAGCGGCTCGCGCAAGGCTTCGAGCGCCGCCCGCGGAAACTCGGGCAGCTCGTCGAGGAAGAGCACGCCGTGGTGGGCGAGCGAGGCTTCGCCCGGCCGTGGCGGCGAGCCGCCGCCAACCAATGCCGCCGCCGACGCCGTGTGATGCGGCGACCGCAGCACGCGCTGGCCCCACTTTTCCAGAGCGAAGCCGGCGTGCGAGGCGACGCCGAGGATCGCCGCCGACTCGAGCGCCTCGTCGTGCGAGAGCGGCGGCAACAGGCCGGCGAGCCGCTGCGCGAGCATCGACTTGCCGGTGCCGGGCGGGCCGACCATCAAAAGACTCAACTGGCCCGCGGCCGCGATCTCCAGGGCGCGCTTGGCGCCCGACTGGCCGCGGACATCGATCAGGTCGGCCACCGGCGGAGCAGGGCGGCGCAACGGCGGCTTCGCTTCGTGCAGGCCGGCGTCGTCGGCGGCGTCGCCGGGCAGCAGCGCCTTGACGACGTCGAGCAGGTGAGCGGCGCCGCGCACGGCCAGGCCGCCGACGAGGGCCGACTCGTCGGCGCTGGCCTGCGGCAACACCAGCGTCCTCGCCACGGTCGACTGCGAGCGGCGCAAGGCGAGCGCCATCGCCAGCGCGCCCTGCACCGGCCGCAGGTCGCCGCCGAGCGAGAGCTCGCCCGCGAACTCGAAGGCTTCGAGGCGGCCGGCGTCGATGTGGCCGGCAGCAGCGAGGATGCCGAGCGCGATCGGCAGGTCGAAGCGTCCGGACTCCTTGGGCAGGTCGGCGGGCGCCAGATTCACGATCACCCGCTTGTTGTGCGGGAAGTCGAGGCCGCTGGTCTGCAGCGCGGCCCGCACCCGCTCGCGCGACTCCTTGACTTCGGTCTCGGCCAGGCCGACGAGCGTGAAGCTCGGCAAGCCGTTGGCGAGATGCACCTCGACCGTCACCGAAGGCGCATCGAGGCCGCGCAACGCGCGGCTGTGGACGACGGCGAAGGACATGGGCGAGTGGGCGAGAGCGGTCGGGCGAAGCCTCGGGACCCGGCATTGTCCACGTGACCGCGTGACCCGAAGGGAGGAATCGGGCGCTCTTTCGTCGCACCAACGAAGTGCGCCGCAGCGCCGATCTCATGCGTGGATTTGGTGCTTCTGGCGCAGTTCACCGGGCACGCGATGCGCCGCAATGAGGCGCGCGCAAGAGCGGTCGCATGGCACGCAACATGCAGATATGGACCTGACCTCAACGACTTGGCCGGGAGCCTAGATGAAGAAGAATTCGCTCATTGTTTCCTCCTTCCTTTCGCTCGGCGCGATCGGTGCATTCGCGCAGACGACGACGCCGGCTTCGGCGCCCGAAGCCGCCACGGCCGCAGCGGCCGCTGCTTCCGAGCCGTCGCCGTCGCCCTTTACGGCCAACATCAACCTGACCACCAAGTACAAGTTTCGCGGCCAGGACCAGGGCAACACGAAGTGGTTCTCGCCTGCCCTGCAAGGCGGCTTCGACTGGTCGAGCAACGGCTTCTACGTCGGCAACTGGAACTCTAACGTCAGTTTCAGCAACGCCGCCATCGAGATGGACTTC
>JAYTYH010000040.1:0-4183 GCA_043742485.1 Rhizobacter sp. | reverse complement strand
GCCGAGGCCGGTTTCGAGGCTGGCGGCAGCGATGCCCGCGGCCTGTCGTGGTTCGGCACCGCCGACCTCTTTCGCGAGCGTGGCTGGCGCGACGATTCGCCGTCGCGGCTCGGCCAGTTCTTCGCCAAGCTCGGCTGGCGCTCCGCCACCACGCGCGCCTGGTTGACGGCGAGCGCGGCCTCGACCGACCTCGCCGGCAACGGCTTGCAGGACGGCCAGCTGCTCGCGTCGCGGTACGCCAGCGTCTACACCAAGCCGGACCAGACCCGCAACCGCGCCGGGCTGGCCAGCCTGGCGCTCAGCCACGATGCCGACAACGGCTGGACCCTGTCGGGTCATGCCTATCTGCGCCGCATCGACTCGCGCGGCAGCACCGGCGACCTGCAGGCCGACTCGCTCGACCAGCCGCTCTACGCGCTTTCGGCGGCCGACCGGTCGGCGCTGGCCGCAGCCGGGATTGCGGCACCGGCCAGCGTCGACCCGGCGACGACGCCCTTTCCCTCGCTGCGCTGCATCGCCCAGGCGCTGCAAGGCGGCGATACCGATCTCGCCTGCAACGGCGTGACGCGGCGCAGCCGCAGCACCCAGGCCCAGGGCGGCCTGGCGCTGCAAGCCGGCAAACGCTTCAGCTGGGCGGAGGCAGCGCACCAGGTCGTCGTCGGTGCGGTGCTCGACGGCAGCCGCACGGAGTTCTCGCAAACTTCGCAAGCCGGCTTCCTCGCGCCCGACCGCAGCGTCACCTCGGTCGATGGCTTCCTGCGCGAGCACGGCAGCGGCAACGCCGGCCTCGACGCGTCCTCGAACGCCATCGGCCTGCGCTCGCGCACCACGACGGCGAGCCTGTTCGCCGCCGACACCGTCTCGCTCACGAGCGACGTTCACGTCACCGTCGCCGGTCGCTACGACCGCACGAAGGTCAGCAACCGCGACCAGCTGCGTTCCGCACCGGCACCTGACTCGCTCGACGGCGACCACCTGTTCGCGCGCTTCAATCCGGCGCTCGGCGTGAACTGGAATCCGTCGCAGGCACTTCGTTTTCACGCGGGCCTCAACCAGGGCAGCCGCACACCGACGGCGATCGAGCTCGGCTGCGCCAACCCGGAGCAGCCCTGCAAGCTGCCGAACGCGCTGGCCGGCGACCCGCCGCTGAAGCAGGTCGTCACGCACACGATCGAAGCCGGCGTCGATGGCCGCGTCGCAACGGCGACGACCTGGCGGGCCGGCTTCTTCCGCTCGGACAGCAACGACGATCTGCTCTTCGTCAGCAGCGACTCGTCGGGTCAGGGCTATTTCCGCAATTTCGGTCGCACGCGCCGCCAGGGCATCGAGCTCGGCGGCGCGACCGCGATCGAGCGCTTCACGTTCGACCTCGCCTGGACGCTGCTCGACGCCCGCTTTCGCAGCCGCGACCGCCTGAACGGCGCCGGCAACAGCAGCAACGACGAAGGTGCCGGCCTGGACGGCTCGATAGCGATCCAGCCCGGCGATCGGCTGCCGTTGGCACCGCGCCAGATCTTCAAGGCCGGCCTCGGGGTCGCCGTCGATGCGCGCCTCAAGCTCGACCTCGACATGATCGCCGTCGCCGGCGCCAACGCGCGTGGCAACGAGAACGGCCGGCACGTCGCCGACGCCGTCTATTACCTGGGCCCGGGGCGGTCGGCCGGCTATGCCGTCCTCAATCTCGGTGCCAGCCTGCAGGCGACACCGGCGCTGTCATTGTTCGCACGCATCGGCAACGTCTTCGACCGCCGCTACGCCACCGCTGCCCAGCTCGGCTCGACCGGCTTCGACGGTTCCGGCCGCTTCGTCGCGCAGCCGTTCGCGGCCGATGCCCAAGGGCGCTTTGCACTGCGCAGCTCGACCTTCTTCGCACCCGGTGCGCCACGCCTCTTCTCGCTCGGGCTGCGCCTTCGCTTCGACTGAAGAAGGCTCGGGCGACCGCCTCGGGCCCCAAGTTAAGCTCGCCTCTTATGTACATGCGGTTCTTCGGCCTCAAGCAGGAGCCGTTCTCGCTCGCCCCCGACCCGCGCTATCTCTACATGAGCAAGCGCCACCGCGAGGCGCTGGCGCATCTGCTCTACGGCGTCGGCGGCGGTGGTGGCTTCGTGCTGCTCTCGGGCGAGATCGGCGCCGGCAAGACCACCGTGTGCCGGTGCTTCCTGGAGCAGATCCCGAAGCGCTGCAACGTTGCCTACATCTTCAACCCGAAGCTCACCGTGCTCGAGCTGGTGACGTCGATCTGCGACGAGTTCCGGATTCCCGTGCAGCCGGTGCCCGGCCAGCAGGCCACCGTCAAGCTCTACGTCGACGCCCTCAACGGCTTCCTGCTGAAGACGCATGCCGTCGGCCAGAACAACGTCCTCATCATCGACGAGGCGCAGATGCTCTCGGTCGACGTGCTCGAGCAGCTTCGCCTGCTCACCAACCTCGAGACCAACGAACGCAAGCTGCTGCAGATCGTGCTCATCGGCCAGCCCGAGCTGCGCACGATGCTCGACCGACCCGATCTCGAGCAATTGGCGCAACGCGTGATCGCGCGCTTTCACCTGAAGGCGCTGTCGAGCAAGGAGACCGAGCACTACATCCGGCACCGCCTCTCGGTGGCCGGCATGACGCGCGGGATCCCGTTCGACCGCAAGGCGCTGCAGCGCATCCACGAGATCGCGCGCGGCGTGCCGCGACGCATCAACCTGCTGTGCGACCGCGTCATGCTCGGCGCCTACGCGCATGGCAAGCACGCGGCCGACATCGCGATGATCGAGAAGGCGGCGCGCGAGGTCTTCGGCAAGTCGGAGTCGTCGGACCCCGATCGCTCGGGCGTCGGCCGCGGCGCCGGTCTGGGCCTGGTGGTCGCGACCGGGCTCGCGCTCACCGCGCTGCTCGCGTTCGCGATCTACGGCGGCTGGCGAAAGTTCTCCGATCCGGCGGTGGTCGCGGTGGTGGGATCGGCATCGGCATCGGCGTCTGCATCTGCGGCGTCGGCGGCATCGGCATCGGCGTCGCGGGTCGAGCCGCGGGCGGCCGGCGCGGTCAGCGCCCCTGCCAGCGCGGGCGTGCCGCTCGTGGCGGCGTCGGCGGCGAGTGCGGCAGCGGTCGCAGCGCGCCCAGCTCTGGTCGGAGCGGCGAGTTCGGCAGCGTCGGCTGCGACGCCTGCCGCGGTCGCGCCGATGACCGCGCTTGGGTCGGCATCGGCATCCGCAGCCACCGACTTCAGGACCGTGCTCAAGACCTTCGGCCGCGACGAGCGATCGTCGTGGCGCGAACTGGCGCCGATGTGGGGCGCCGCGGCCGGTGCCGACGGCGACCCGTGTTCGGCCGCGGCGCGTCAGCACCTGCGCTGCTCGAAATTCGCGGCCACGTTGCCGATGCTGCGCAGTCTCGGCCGGCCCGGCTTCGTGAACCTGCGCGACGACGGCGGCAAGACGGTCAGCGTCGTTCTCGTCGGGCTCGGCAGCACCACCGCGACGCTGCTCGCCGGCGGCCGCCGCACGACCGTGCCGCTGGCGCCGCTCACGAAGGCGTGGCAGGGCGAGTTCGGCACGCTCTGGCGCCTGCCCGACGGCTACGCGACCGCCATAGCCGAAGGCGCCTCCGGGCCGCTCGTCGATCGCCTCGCCACCCAACTGGCGGCGCTCGCCGGCGAACCGGCGCCGGCCGGCCCGCAGAGCATGGACGCGGCGCTGCGCGCCAAGGTCTCGCGCTTCCAGTCGAAGCACGGCCTCAACCCGGTGGGCAAGGCCGGGCCGACGACCTTCATGCAGATCAACCGCGCGACCGGCGTCGACGAGCCCAGGCTGAGCGCCGACGGCCCGTCGCCCTGAACCGACCCACGCGAGGCACGCCATGTCGTACATCCTCGATGCCCTGAGGCGCGCCGATGCCGAGCGCGAGCGCGGCGAAGTGCCGAGCCTGCAGTCGCAACAGCAGGCCATGCTCGACGACGACGATGCGGCGCCGCGGGTGCGGCCGCTGGTCTGGGTCATCGTGGCGCTGGCGATCGCGCTCGCGGCCGCCCTGGCCTGGAACTTCTTCGGTGGCGAGCCGCCACGCGCGGTGCTACCGCCACCACCTGCCGCGGCGCCGACGAGCGTGGCGGCGGTCGCGCCGCCGACGGCACTCGCGTCGGCGCCAGTTGCGCCGATCGTGCCGATCGTGCCGATCGCGACTGCCGCCTCGGCCGTCG
>JAYTYH010000039.1:0-8837 GCA_043742485.1 Rhizobacter sp. | reverse complement strand
CACGCGCAGATCGGTGCCCAGGTTGGCGTTGTCGACATAGTCGAGCGCATGGCGCAGCTTCGCCGGCAGCACGACCTCGACGTACTCCCGCTCGGGGTCGCTGGCACGGGCGAGCAGCTCGCCTTCGTCGCGATAGCGCACCGAGGCGAAGTCGGTGATGCCGGGCCGCACCGAGAGCAGTCGCTCGCGCCACTCGGGCGGGTAGTGGGCGACGAAGCGCGGCACCTCGGGGCGCGGGCCGACGAGGCTCATCGTGCCGCGGAGCACGTCGATCAGCTGCGCGAATTCGTCGAGCTTGAAATGGCGCAACCAAGCGCCGACGCGCGTCACCCGCAGGTCGCCTGCGACCGTGAGCTGCGACGCGTCGGCGGCGCCCAGCTCGGCCACCGCCATGGTGCGGAACTTGAAGATCCGGAACGGCTCCCCGCGCAGACCGACGCGCTCCTGGCGAAAGAACACCGGCCCGCGCGACTCGAGCTTGATGGCCAGCGCCACCAGCGCGAACAGCGGCGCCAGCAGCAGCAAGCCGGCGGCAGAAGCGGCGATGTCGAACAGGCGCTTCATCGCCGCGAGCGCGCCGGGCCGGGCTGCTAGAGCGCAGCGCGGCTGGCCGCTGCGACGCGATCGACATCGGCCGCGGTCAGCATCGAATACATGGGCAGGCTGACAAGATGCTCGTAGGCCTTGTGGCTGTGCGGGAACTGCCGCGCGTCGAGCCCGTAGCGGTCTCGCCAATAGGGCTGCAGGTGCAGCGGGATGTAGTGCACGCTGCAGCCGATGCCGGCGGCGAACAACGCCTCGATGAAGGCATCGCGCGACAGCCGCGCGCAGTCGGCGAGCCGCACCGGGTAGAGATGCCACGAGTGCAGGTCACCGTCACGAGCGAGCGGTGGCAGTGTCAGCGGCAGGCCGGCGAGCGCGGCCGCATAGTGCGTGGCGATGGCCTGGCGCTGGTCCTGGAACACGCGGGCTCGCTTCAGCTGGTGGATCCCGATCGACGCCGCGATATCCGTCAGGTTGTACTTGAACCCCGGCGCCACGATCTCGTAGTACCAGCTCGGCACCTTGGCCGTGAAGCGGTCGAAGGCGTCGCGGCTCATGCCGTGCAAGCGCATGGTACGCATGCGCGCGGCGAGCGCCGTGTCGCGGGTGACGACCATGCCGCCCTCGCCGGTGGTGATCGTCTTGTTGGCGTAGAAGCTGAAGACGGTGGCATCGCTCTCGAGCGTGCCGATCATGCGGCCGCCGCAGGTGGCCGGCAGCGCGTGCGCCGCATCCTCGACGACGCGCAGGCTGCGGCGGCGAGCGATGTCGAGGATGGCTGGCATGTCGGCGGCGAGGCCGCCGAAGTGGACCGGGATCACGGCCTTGGTCTTCGCCGTGATCGCGTCTTCGACCTGGTTCGGGTCGATGCAGAGTGTGGCCGGGTCGATGTCAACGAGCTTCACGTCGGCGCCGAGATAGCGCACCACCTCGGCCGTGGCGGTGAAGGTGTGCGTAGTCGTGATGACCTCGTCGCCCGGGCCGATGCCGCAGGCCTCGAGGGCCAGGTGCAGGCCAGCCGTGGCCGAGTTCACCGCGAGCGATAGCAGCGATGTATCGCCGAGAAAAGCGCTGAAGTCGGCCTCGAAGCGCTTGGCCTTCGGGCCGGTGGTGACCCAGCCCGAGCGCAGCGTGTCGACGACTTCGGCGATCTCGTCGTCGCCGATGTCGGGCAGCGCGAAGGGGAGAAAGGGCAGGGTCATCGGAGGGGTGTCAGGCGAGAAGCGCGACGCGGACGTCGGTGTCAACAAGGGCATGCACTTCAGACGCCTTCAGCAGATCGGCGTCGATGTCGAGTTTGGTTTTCAAGGCGACCTCCATGGCGTGGTTTGTTGCGGCGAGGCGCCCAAGCATCGATTATTCGCTGCCCGCGCCGCGCCAGTCGGGCTTGGCGATCCACGCCACCACATGGCTGCGCAGGAACGGCAACGCGTTGAGCAGCGCGTACAGGCGCGGGTCGACGCGCACGGCGCGCCGCGCCAGTGGCGGCAACAGAGTCACCCGGCGGGCCGTGACGCGACCTTCCGGAAGCAGCTCGCGCACGCGTTGCATCGGCACACCGCGCACGTCGCGATTGCCGGGGTTGTCGACGACGAAGTCGTACCAGAGCACGCCGCCGCCGGGCTTGACGGCCCGCCACATCGCATCGGCGAGGCGCTGCTGAAAGGCGTCGTCGAGCAACGACGAGAACACCGTCGACGCGTAGACGATGTCGACGCTCGCCGGGGCGATCGGCACCAACGTGGCGTCGCCGAGCACGAGACGCACGGCTTTGGGCAGCCGGGCCCGCGCTGCCTCGTGCCGCTCGGGCAGGAGCTCGATGCCGCTCAGGTATCCGGGCGTAAAACCGAGCCACAGCAGCTCGAGCAGGTTGCCGCCGCTGCCGCTGCCGACCTCGAGCAGCGTCGGCGCGGCGAAATCGGCGTGGCCGGCGCGGCGAAGCAACGCGACGATGGCGCGCTGGCGCTCCTGCATCGCCGCGAGGGCCGCCGGGTTGGCCAAGCTGTAGCGCGGGTCGAGCGCGAGCCGCTTCGCGTAACGCGCGCGCACGGCTTCGGCTTCCGCCTCGTCGTCCTGGTCGCTCATCGGCTCAGGCTCGAATACCGCGACGCGTCGCCGCGGCCGGAGAGCACCGCCCAGGCCCCGGCGACTGTGCCGAGACCGTAGGCGACGTGGTACGTCGCGATCACGAGCGGCACGCGGAGCAACGCCGACGCACCGAGCGAAGCCGAAGCCGCGACTCCGGCCGTGAGCAGCGCGACCGCGGCGCCGTACGCGATCAGCAAGGCGGCGAGCGGCCACAGCGTCGCCGCCACGGTCGCGTGCCGGGCAGACATCGATGCGGCGACCATACCTGCGACCGCAAGCACGACGGCCAGCGCGAGTGCGACGACGAACAGCGCCGGCACGACGTGCCGGATCGATGCCGGCTGGCCGAGCTTCTTCATCACGAACGGCTTCCAGTAGCCGTATTGCCGGTACTGACGAAACACCTGCGCCAGCCGCGCGCGCGGCCGGTAGGCGCTGCGGATGCGCGGTGACTGCCAGATGCGACCGCCGCCGCGAACGATGCGCAGGTTGTGCTCGTCGTCCTGGTTGCGGACCAGGGCCTCGTCGAAGCCGCCGAAGCGGTCGAAGGTCGCTCGTGGCCAGGCGCCGAGATAGACGGTGTCGACTTGGCCGTCGTGATCGAGCCGGCGCGAGAGCGCGCCGCCGGCCACCCAGCGCGACTGGAATGCCGCCGCGATCGCTGCCTGCATGGCGCCGCCACCGGGCATGGCCTCTGCGCGCCACGGTCCGCCGACGTTGTCGGCGCCGGTGCGCGCCAGTGTCGCCAGGCACTCGGCGACATAGTCGCTCGCATACGTCGTGTGGACGTCCATGCGCACGACGACGCTGCCGTGCGTGGCGGCCAGTGCCGCGTTGAGCCCGGCCGAGACGATGCGGCCCGAATTGGCGACAACGCGCAGGCGAGGGTCGGCCGCGGCGAGTGCAGCGAGGGCTTCGGCGGTGCCGTCGTCGCTGCCGCCGTCGGCGATCACGATCTCGAGCCGCCAGCCGGCCGGCAGCGCCTGCCCGAGCGTGCTTGCCGCAAACGCGCCGACGTGGTCACGCTCGTTCCGGCACGGCACGACGATGCTGACGAGGAGGCTCGAGTCGCCGTCGGTCGCGCTCGTGGTCGGTCCCGACATCGCGCCCGCGATCGCGGTCATGGCCGCGATCCTTTGGCTGCGATCGCCACGGCCCGGATCAACGTCGCCCACGACTCGGCATGGCGCGCCGGACTGAACAACTCGCGGCTTCGTGCGATCGCTGCGCGCCCCATGCGCGCGCGGCGCGGCGCGTCGCCGAGCAGGCTGACGATGGCGGCAGCGAGCGCGCTGCAATCTTTGGCGGCGACGAGCACGCCGGTGTCGGCGGTGACGATGTCGCGCGGGCCCGTGGGGCAGTCGAACGCCACCGCCGGCACGCCGAGCGCCTGCGCTTCGAGCAGCGCCAGCGGCATGCCTTCGTAGCGCGACGACAGCACGAAGACGGCGGCGCCGCGGTACAGCGCCTCGATGGCGTCGGTCGGCGGCAGCCAGTCGACGCTCGCGGCGACGCCGAGCTCGCCGGCCAGGGCCGTGAGCTCTTCGGCCAGCGGCCCCGCGCCGACGATGCGCAGGCGCGCCTCGGGGCGGGCCGCGACGACGCCGACCCAGGCGCGCAGGAGCAGGTCGAAACCCTTCTGCGCCTGCAGACGGCCAACGGCCAGCACCTGCGGCGCCGTGGGCAGCGCCGGCTCGTCAGCGGTCAGCGTCGAGGCGTTGGCGATGACGCGCGTGTTCGCGTTGAGCGTGGCGAAGTGCGGCGCATCAGCGGCCGTGAGGCTGACGACGGCGGCGACCCGCGGATACACGAACGCGCGCAGCCGCTGCCAGAAGCGCGAGCGGGCGCCGAAGTGGTTGTGGTCGCAGCAGATCGCGCGCCGCGCCATCGAAGGTCGCAGCAGCAGCGCTGCGCAGGCCGCGACGAGGCCGTTGAGGACGACGACGTCGGGGCGCTCGCGCCCGTCGAGCCGGCCAAGTGCGCGACCGACCCGCCATTGCGCTTTCAGCAGCCGCCAGGCTCGGCCGGTGGCGACCAGGTCGCGGTCGTCGCCTGCAGGCGCGACCGCGCCGCCGCTTCGGCTTCCGCTTGCGCTCCTGCTCTCGCCGCCGCACAGCACGCGCACCGGCGCGCTCACCGGGAACGCCGTCGGTGTGCCGGGCGCATCGGCGCTACCGACGGCGACCTCCATGCCGAGCACGGCGAGGTCGCTGCCGAGCCGGCACACGAACCGCTCGACGCCGCCGGTGACCGCCAGGCTCTCGCAGAGGAGCAGCACGCGCACGCGGCCGGCCGCGTGTGCAACGTCGTGTCCATCGTCACTGGCAGGCTCGGCCACGACCGCACTCAGGCGCTGGCGGGGCCGCGGCGCCGCAGCAGCTCGGCGACGACGACTCGCTCGTAGTCGGGCCTCGGCAGCGCCGTCGCACTCGCGCGTAAAGCCTGCACCCTCGCCTTGACCGCGCGTGCCGCATCGAGCAGGCCGAGCGAGGCCAGCGCTGCCGCCATGCCGCCGCGACCACTCGTCGTGTCGTTGCCGTCGAACGGCATCGGCGCCTTCGCTGCGGCCTGACCGAGCCACTCCTGTTCGGCGTAGTCCGACTGCTGCGGCGCCGCCAGCGTGCCCGTCTCGCGCAGCTTCTTGGCGATCACGAGCATGTAGGTCTCGTGGCCGTTGCGCAGCGTGACGCGGCGCTTGCGCTGGCGCGGATCGGCGACGCGCCACCAGTTCAGCAGGTCGGGCTTTTGCGCCAGCCACAGGCCGCGCAGCTCGAAGCCGTTCTCGGGCCGGTAGAGGTTGAAGAACAGTTCGGGCGAGAACTGATAGAAGCCGTGGCCGGTGAGGTTGTTGGCCGGCAACGAGTGCAGGAGGTGGCCTCCGACGCTGCAGAGGTCGACGCAGTTGCGCCACGCCGTCGGGAAGTCGAAGACGTGCTCGAGGCAGCCGAAGTCGAGCACGGCGTCGTAGCTGCCCAGCCTGGCAGCGTCGTCGCTGCCTAGCCCCGCATCGACGCCCCGCCACGGCAGGTTCATGTCGTGCACGACGGTGGCGGCTTCGTACGGCGAGGCGTCGACGGAATCGACGCGGCCGGCGCCGAACCACTGCGTCAGCATCGGCTCGAAGTAGCGCGGCGCGGTGGCGGCGCGGGCCGGCTCGGCGAGCTGGGGCAGGCCGCGCAGCCGGCGATGGCGCTCGAGATCGGGCGCATCGATGAAGACCGCCTGGCGGCCGATGCCGATCGTGCGGTCGAAGTTCGCACCGAGGTCCTGCGCATGCGCGAGCAGGCCGAGGTTGTGGAGATCGATGCCCATGCTGCTTCCGATCGTGCCTGTGCTCGCCTCGTGCCGCTCAGGCGATGCGGCGGCCGAGCCAGCCCGCGGCCATCGAGGTGACGGCGACGGCGATCACCAGCGCCTCGACACCCAACGCCGTCCAGGCCAGGCCGAGGGCGCCGGCGGCGCCGCCGATCGTCGCCGCCGCGGCCACACCGGCGATGCCGCCGGCGACCATGCTGCTGCGATACGCGGTGTCGTGGCGGGCGCTGCCGAGCATCCAGTAGCCGAAGAACTTCCAGCCGAGCAACAACGGCCAGAGCCCGGCGAGCACCGAAGCGACGGCATGGACGCGCTGCACATCGATGCCGCCGGCGCGGGCCACGAGCAGCGGCTCGAGCAGCGGCCAGCCCGCCTGCACCGCCGCAAAGGCGACGGCGCCGGCAACAGTGCCGGTCGCAGCCCAGCGCGCCGCGTACCAGAGCGCGGCGCGGTCGCTGCGCGTGAAGAGCGCGACGATGCGCGGATACACCACCGAGTACACCGGATCGGCAGCGGCGAGCAGGGCGCGAACGATGCGGTCGGCCATGAAGTAGACGCCGAGCTCGGGCTTGCTCAGCTGCGCCGAAGCGGCCGCCGGCAAGGCCAGCGAGTAGGCGGCGCCCGCGATCGCGACCGGCAGCATGGTCGCACCGAGGCGCAGGCCGGGCACGAGCTCGACGCCCCGCCACAGCGCCTCGAGGCCAGCCGGCTCGGCAAGGTCGGCGCGCAGCCAGCGCCAGCCGAACCAGGCCAGCGCCGCCGACGCCGTGACCTGCAGGGCGACGTACTCGGCGACGTTGCCTGCGAGCAGCCAGCATGCCGCGATGAAGGCGCCGTAGACGAGGATCTCGACGCGGGCCCAGCGGTTGAGCTGTTGCGTCGCCTGCAGGTACCACGTCGCCGGCCAACCGAACGCGCATGCGAGCGCAGCGATCGCCAACGAGTCGGCGAGCGGGTGAGCGGAGTCGGGCGAGGCCCAGCGCACCGCCGCGAACGAGAGCGCCACCGCCGGCAGCGAAAGCAGGCAGCGCGCCGTGAAGACCTGCTGCGCGAGCTGCCACCTGCGAACCGCGCTGGCACCGACGGCGATGCGTGTCGCCGCAGCGAGAAAGCCGCCTTCGACCAGCGTCGCCAACAGGCCGGCCCAAACGAGGATGAAGCCGAGCCGACCGAACTCCTCGGCGCCCAGGCGCGACGCGATCAGCGGCAGCACCGCCAGCGGCAGAACGAGGCGGACCGCGGCCGCCGCGTAGACCTGCGGCAGGGCCGTCAGCAGGCGCGGCGCGGATCGCCTCGATGCGTCGGCAGCCGCACCATCGGCGTTGTCGCCCGCGTCGCCTTTCACGGCGACTCGTGCTTGACGAGCAGCCGCGCCGTGTAGTCGACGCGGTGCAGGCGCTCGGCCGGGTCGCCCGTCGACGCCAGGTTGGCGCCCACGTCGTCGAGACCGGCCTCGCAGCAGACACCGATGAGGCCGGCACGGCGCTCGAGCCTGGTCATGGTGAATGGCGCGACGCGGTCGACGATGGCGCGGCGGCAGCCGGCAGATCGGCCAGCGCGGCGTTGGCGCGCTGGGCCGCGGTCGTCGGCTCGAGGCCAAACGGAGCCAGCGCTCGCTTGATCAATCGCATCATTTCTCGGTGATGCCGATTGTGGCATCGGGGCTCGCGGTGGCGGCTGCCGCAGCCCCGGCGTAGACCGCGGCCAGACCGGTCGTCGTCACCTCCCACGCCGACGCGTCCTGAGCTTTCTGAAAGGCCGCGGCGAGCTCGTCGCCGTGGTCGCGCAAGGCCTCGAGGCAATCGGCGACGGCGACGGCGCTACGCTGCTTGAGCAGCAGCCGCTCGAGGCCGAAGCGGCGCATGAAGTCGCCCAGATCGCCAGCGTCGGCACAGATGAAGAAGCAGCCGTGATGGAGCAGCGTGTAGAGCGCGCCCGACTGCGTCGCCTCGCGGTTCGGCAGCAGGAAGACGACCGGCCGCGCGAGCAGCGCCAGCACCTGCGCGCTGTCGAGAAAGCCACTCTCGACCTTGACGCCGAGACCGACGAGCTCGTCGCGCAGGCCCTGCAGCTCGGCTGCCCAGGCGCCATGCACTTCGAGCGGCAGGCCGGTGGCCGCGATCCGCGGCGAGCGCGCCAGCTCGGCGAACAGCTCGACGCCCTTGTACGGCTTGATCGTGCTCCAGTAGACGATCGCCTCCGGCCGTGCGGGAGCGCGGTAGGGCACGACCGGCGATTCGGGCAGCACCGGCGACAGGCCGTGCGCCGCGATCACCGCGCGGGCGCGGAAGCGCTCGCCGTAGCGGCGCAGGAAGTCGTCGTGCGTGAAGCGGCTGGGGAACACCAGCGTGCGCGCCAGGCTCGCGATCCAGCCCGTCGGCGCGTGGCGCTGCCTGGCATGACCGTGCGGCACGGCGTTGTGCACGGTGAAGACGAGGCGGTCGCGCAGCACAAAAAGAAACGGCAGCTCGAGCGCCCAGAGGACGCTGAATTGAAGGTTCACCGCAGCATAGCGACGACGCTCTCGGCACAGGGTCCAGAGCAGCGCCGCATATTGCATCAGGCCACGCCAGCGCGACGCCACCGTGCCAGAGATGTCGCGCGCCTTCACGAAGGCGCCGGGCAGCGCCGCCATCGCCGCGAGCAGCTCGCCGTTGTAGCGCGTGCGCGAGCCGTGGAAGTCGATGCCGACGCCTTGCGCGGCGAGCGCACGGGCGAGCTGGTAGTCGTACGGCAACATCGACGAGGCGCCGTCGAGGAGAGCCACCCTCAATGCGCGAACCAGTAGCGGCGTTAAAAATCTAATTGCAGTATGTCTTATAATAGCAACTCCACCACCAGTTGGTGTAGAATTGAAAAAACAAACAGATAAATTATTTTCTTTAACTTTT
>JAYTYH010000038.1:0-15656 GCA_043742485.1 Rhizobacter sp. | reverse complement strand
GCAGCAGCCCCGTCTCCTTCAGCAGCACCAGCACCTCGAGCAGGTCGCTGACGCTTTCGGTGTGCGAAATGATGTAGTGGCGCAGCGCCTCCGGGCCATAGCGCGCGAGCATGGCCGCGGCCTGCTCGAAGATCGCCAGCTCGGCGCGGCTGGCCTCGGTGTAGGCCTCGGCGCGCGCGTTCTCGACGACGCGCAGCGGCCGCCGCTCGTTCAGCACCTGCAGCAGCACGGCGCGGCGTGCGGTCTCGTCGAGCGACGAATAGTCGGCCTCGACGCGCGCCGTCTTCAGCAGCTCGGCGACGACGGCCTCGTGCTTGTCGGAGCTCTGCCGCAGGTCGACGGTGGCGAGGTGGAAGCCGAACACCCGGACGGCGCGGATCAGCGGCATGAGTCTCGGGCCGACGAGCGCGCTGCCGTGGTGGCCGCGCAGCGAGGCCTCGATCGTGCGCAGGTCGGCGAGCAACTCATCGGCGCCTGCATAGGGCCGGCTCGGCGTCACCGCATGGCGCAAGGCCTCGGTGCCGGTGAGCTCGTGCAGCGTCGCGGCGAGGCGGGCGTAGAGGCCGACGAGGGCGCGGCGATAAGGCTCGTCTTCACGGTGTGCGCTGTCGTCGCCCGAGCTTTCGGCCAGCTTCTGCAAGGCCGCCGAGACCGGCGCCAGCGTTACCGAATTGGAGAGCTCGGAGCCGAGTTCGTGGACCTGCGTGAGATAGAAGCGCAGCGCCGTTTCGCTCTGCCGCGCCAGCGCCCGGGCCAGCGTGTCGGCGCTGACGAAGGGGTTGCCGTCGCGGTCGCCGCCGATCCAGTTGCCCATGCGAAAGAAGCTGGCGATCTCATGGCCCGGCAAGGCGTTCTCGATGTCGCGATAGAGGATCGGGATCTGCGCCAGGAAGGTGGCGCGGTAGTAGCTGAGCGCGTTCTCGATCTCGTCGTCGACGGTGAGCTTGGTCGTGCGCAACATGCGCGTCTGCCAGAGCTGGGTGACGCGGGCCCGCAGCAGCGCTTCGTTGTCGGCGATCCCGTGATCGCCGGCGAGCGTGCTGCGGGCGGCCAGCAGCTCGGCGATGGCGCGCTCGGCATCGAGGATGCTCTTTCGCTGCACCTCGGTCGGATGCGCAGTCAGCACCGGCGAGATGAAGGCGTGCTGCAGCGTCTCGGCGATGCGGTCGGCGTCGATGCCGCGCCGCGCCAGCCGCTCGAAGGCCATCGCCAGCGAGCCTTCCTGCAGATGGCCCTGCCTGTCGTGGAAGGCACGGCGGCGCAGGTGGTGACGGTCTTCGGCGATGTTGGCGAGGTGCGAGAAATAGCTGAAGGCGCGGATGACGCTCACCGTGCGGTCGCCGCTGAGGCTGGTCAGCAGGCGGTCGAGGTCGCGGCCGGCGCGTGCGTCGCTTTTCAGCCGGTAGGCGACGGCGAGCTGGCGCACGCGCTCGACGAGGTCGAACGCCGCCTGGCCCTCCTGCTCGCGGATGACATCGCCGAGGATGCGGCCGAGCAGCCGGATGTCGTCGACCAGCGGCCGGTTCTTCTCGGCAGCGGCAGCGGCGTGGGTGGCGGCTCCGGTTGCCGATGCGGCGGCGGTCTTCTTCTTGGTCATGGCGGCGATGATGCAGGAGGCGTGCCGGCGCCGCGCCCGAGTCACGCCGAGCCGGGTCAGGCCCTGCGCTAGCATGCCGCGATGACCGAATCGATCGTCATCGCCACCCGCGAAAGCCGGCTCGCGCTCTGGCAGGCCGGGCATGTTCAGGCGCTGCTTCAGGCCGGTGGCGGCACCACCGTGACGCTGCTGCCGATGACGACGCTGGGCGACCAGATCCTCGACCGCACGCTGGCCAAGGTCGGTGGCAAGGGCCTCTTCGTCAAGGAGCTCGAGACCGCACTCGAAGACGGCCGCGCCGATGTCGCCGTGCACTCGCTCAAAGACGTGCCGATGGACCTGCCGGCCGGCTTCACGCTGGCCGCTGTGCTCGAGCGCGAAGACCCGCGCGACGCCTTCGTCTCCAACCGCCATGCCTCGCTCGCCGAGCTGCCGGCCGGCGCCGTCGTCGGCACCTCGAGCCTGCGCCGCGTCGTCCAGATCATGGCGATGCGGCCCGACCTGCGCATCGAGGCTCTGCGCGGCAACCTCGACACCCGCCTGAGGAAGCTCGACGAAGGCGGCTACGACGCCATCGTGCTCGCCGCCGCCGGCTTGATGCGGCTCGGCCTCGAAGCGCGCATCCGCGTCCGCTTCGACCCCGCGGAGATGCTGCCGTGCGCCGGCCAGGGCGCGCTCGGCATCGAAACGCGGGCCGATGCCGCGGCGCTCAACGCACGCCTCGCCGCGATGACGCACCGGCCGACGCAGCTCGCCGTCGCTGCCGAGCGCGCCGTCTCGCGTGCCCTCGGCGGCAACTGCAGCATGCCGCTCGCCGCCCACGCCACCTGGCAGGGCGCGACGCTCGAGCTGCGCGCGGCGGTCGGCCACCCGGACCGCAACGAGGCGCCGCTGATCCGCGCCCGCGTCGCCCGTGACTGCGTCGACGAGGCTGCGGCGGAGGCGCTCGGCCTCGTCGCCGCGCAGGAGTTGCTGGCCGGCGGCGCCGCTGCCTATCTCGACGCGAGCGAGGCCCTGGCCGCTGCGCCGGACGGCCGGTGAAGGCCGCGGCCAGGGCGCCGCGTGTCGTCGTCACGCGGCCGGCGGCGCAGGCCGGCGACTGGGTCCGGCGCCTGCACGGGGCCGGCGTCGACGCCGTCGCGCTGCCGCTGATCGAGATCTCGGCGGCGCGCGATGGCGCCGCCGTCGTTGCGGCCTGGCAGAGCCTGGCCACACGGCGGCTCGTCTTCTTCGTCAGCCCGAACGCGGTGCTGCATTTCTTCGCGGCCCGGCCAGCGCAGGCGCCGTGGCCAGCCGGCCTCCTTGCGGCCGCGCCGGGGCCGGGCAGTGCCGAGGCGCTGCGCCAGGCCGGCTTGCCGGCCGCACAGGTCGTCGAGCCAGCCTCTGACTCGGCGAGCTTCGACTCCGAAGCGGTGTGGCTGCGCTTGCGTGAACGCGGGCGGGAGCGAGATTGGCACGGCGCCAGCGTCCTCGTCGTGCGTGGCGACGGCGGCCGCGACTGGCTCGCCGAGCGACTCGTCGAAGCCGGTGCGCAGGTCGACACGCTGGGCGCCTATCACCGCGCGTCACCGGCATTCAGCGGCGCCGAACGCGTTCTGCTCGACGAGCTCGTCGACTCGGCCGCCACGCTCTGGCTCTTCAGCAGCTCGGAAGCCATCGGCCATCTCGAGGCGGCGGCGGGCACGGGCCGCTGGGCCGGCGCTCGCGCCATCGCCACCCATCCGCGCATCGCGGCACGCGCGCGGGAGGCCGGATTCGGCCGCATCGCCGAGCCCGCTCCGGGCTTCGACGCACTGGTCGCCTGCATACAATCGTTCGGACCGTGACCGACGATCCTGTGCCCGCCGCCGCCGCTCCCGAAGCGCCGGCCGTGTCGGCGCGAAAGCTGCCCTGGCGCCTCTTCGGGGCATTGGCCGCCGCCCTGGCACTCATCGCCGTCGTGGCTCTCGTCTTCGCCTGGAAGGCCGACCAGCGCGTGCGCAGCAGCGAGCGCGATCTGGTCCGCCGCCAGCAGGACAGCACGGCGCTCGTCACCGAAGCGATGCTGCTGGCCAAACAGGCGCAGGAAAGCGCACGCGACTCCACCGCCAAGGTGGCCCTGCTCGAAGCACGCCTCAACGAGGTGGCGGTGCAGCGCAGCCAGCTCGAGGAGCTGATCCAGTCGGTGGCGCGCTCGCGCGACGAGAACCTCGTCGTCGACGTCGAATCGGCCTTGCGCGCGGCGGTGCAGCAGAGCGCGCTGACGGGCAGCGTCGAACCGGTGGTGGCTGCACTCAAGCAGGGTGAGGACCGCATGGCACGCGCCAACCAGCCGCGTCTCGAGCCGGTGCGGCGCGCCATCGCGCGTGACCTCGAGCGGGCCCGCTCGGCCAACGTCGCCGACGTCCCGGCGCTCTCGATCAAGCTCGACGAGGCCATGCGCCTCGTCGACGAGCTGCCGCTGCTCTCGGCGCCCGAAGCACGTCGCGATGCGGCGCGGGCCGCCAACGGCGAGCCGATGCGGACCGCAGCGGCCGCGGGGTCTTCGGCCGATGGCGTCGGCGCCTGGTTCTCGCGCGAGTTCGGCCGCGCCGGCGGCGTCGTCGTCGACAGCGTCTGGAGCGAGATCCGCTCGCTCGTGCGCGTCACGCGGATCGCCCAGCCGGAGGCGATGCTGATCGCGCCTGAACAGGCCTTCTTCCTGCGCGAGAACATCAAGCTGCGCCTGCTCAACGCCAGACTGGCGCTGCTGTCGCGACAGTTCGACGGCGCCCAGGCCGACGTGCGCTGGGCCCAGGGCGCGATCGACCGCTACTTCGACCGCTCGGCCAAGCGCACGCTGGCCGCCCACGAGCTGCTGCGGCAGGTGGCGGCGCAGGCGCGCCAGGGCGGCATGACCCGGCCCGACGACACGTTCGCCGCCATTGCCACGGTGTCGGGCGGCCGTTAGGGAATGGTGCCTCCGCGCTCGCTGCGCTCACTGCCCCCCCAGGGGGTGCGGCCGGCCTCGGGGCGGCCCGGCGCCCAGCCGGCCCAGTCTGCGACTTCGCCATGCGGCTGACGATCTGGTTCGTCCTGCTCTTCGCCGTGGCCGTGGTCGCGGCGACGACTTTCGGCACCAACGACGGCCTGGCCACCTTCTACTGGGGCGGCTGGCGCCTCGACCTCTCGCTCAATCTCTTCCTGCTGTTGCTGGTCGGCGGCTGCTTCCTGATCGTGGGCGTCATCCAGGGCGTCACCTCCCTGGCCGGCCTGCCGCGGCGGGCCCGCGAGTGGCGCGTCGCCCGCCGCGACCGCCGTGGCCAGGCGGCCTTGCGCGAAGCGCTCGCGCTCTATTTCGGCGGCCGCTACACCCGGGCCCAGAAGGCGGCGCAGCGGGCCATCGCCATCCAGGCCGAGACGCCCGAGCTCGACCAGGACAACGAGTTCACGATGCTCGGCCACCTGCTCGCCGCCGGCAGCGCCCATCGGGTCCAGAACCGGACCCTGCGCGACGAAGAGCTGCGGCTCGCGCTGGCGCCGGCGCAGCGCAGCGCTGCCACCCGCTCGGCAGAGGAGGGCGCCCATCTGCTCGCCGCCGAATGGGCGCTCGACGATCGCGACGCGCCACGCGCCATCGAGCTGCTCAACGAATTGCCGCTCGGCGTCGCCCGGCGCACCCACGCGCTGCGCCTGAAGCTGCAGGCGTCGCGGCTCGGCCGCCAGCCGCAGGAGGCGCTGAAGACGGCGCGCCTGCTCGTCAAGCACCAGGGCATCTCGGCGGTGGCGGCGGTCGGCCTGCTGCGCTCGCTCGCCTTCGAGTCGCTCGACACGGTGCACGACCTCGATCAGCTGCGCCGCGTCTGGGCCGCCTTCGACCCCGCCGACCGTCGCGATGCCTTCATCGCCTCGCGTGCCGCCACCCGGGCCAGCGGCCTGGGTGCGGCCGAGGAAGCGCGGGCCTGGCTGCGGCCGTTCTGGGACCGCATCTCGGAGAGCGGCAGCGAGGAACGGATCTACATCGCCGAAGCCCTGGCGGCGTCGGTCGCGGGCATCGACGCCGAGTGGTTGCCACGGCTCGAGGCGGCGTCGCAGGCGATGCCGCGAGACGGCGCCGTGGCTCTGGCCGCCGGCCGGGCGCTCGCCGAACGCGGCCTCTGGGGCAAGGCGCGGGCGTTGCTCGAGCAGGCCGGCGACGACGCCGCGCTGCACGCGTCGGCCCGTCGCAAGGCCTGGGTCGCGCTCGCCGAACTGGCCGCGCGCGAGGGCGATTCGGCCCGCGCCGCCCAGTGCTTCGAGACTGCCGCCAGACTGGCCTGACCGGGCGCCGCTGATATACTCGCGGGCTTTGCGGCTGTAGCTCAGCTGGATAGTACTTGGCTACGAACCAAGGGGTCGTGGGTTCGATTCCTGCCAGCCGCACCAGAACATCGCGTTCTAGAACACAGCTCGGAAGCGCAAGTTTTCGGGCTGTTTTTCTTTATGCGCTTCTTTGGGCCTTCTCTGTACCCGCCGTCAGTGCAGCAGGTTCGCCATCAACGGCATCAGCACCGAGGTGAGCAGCACCTGCAGGCCGAGGGCGATGCCGGCGTAGGCGCCGGCGTCGGGGTTAACCTGCAGGGCGCGGGCGGCGCCGATGCCGTGCGCGGCGGTGCCGAGCGCGAAGCCGCGCACCGCCCACGAGCGGATGCCGATCAGGTCGAACAGGTACTTGGCCGACAGTGCGCCGACCATGCCGGTGAGCACTGCGAACACGGCCGAAAGCGCCGGCACGCCGCCGATGCGCTCGGCGATGCCCATCGCCACCGGTGCCGTTACCGACTTCGGTGCCAACGACAGCATCACGTCGATCGGCATGCCGAACAGCCAGGCGCCGGCGACGGCGCTCGCCGCCGAGACGCTGCCACCAGCCAACGCCGCCAGCAGCAGTGGCCCGCCACGCCGCCGCACCTCGACGCGCCGTTGCCAGAGCGGCCAAGCCAGCGCCACCACGGCCGGCCCGAGCAGCACGTGGATGAACTGGGCGCCGGCGAAGTAGACCGGATACGCGGTGCCCGTGACGACGAGCACGGCACCGATCACCACCACCGACCAGAGCACCGGGTTGGCCCACGGCGCCCGGCCCACGCGCTCGTAGACGGCGAGCGCGGCGACGTAGGTGACGAGCGTCGCAGTCAGGCCGAACAGCGGCGTCGACGACAGGTAAACCCAGAGCTGCACGAACTCATCCATGGTCGGGCTCCACGTGGGTATCAGAGTGGGTCTCCGCGTCTGGCGAGCGCCGCAGCAGCCACTGCAGCACCCATGCCGTCGTCGCCATGCCGAGCCATGTCGAGACCACGATGACGGCGAGCAGGGCAGCGCCGTAGCGGCCGACCAGGTCGAGGTGGGTGATGACGCCGACGCCGACCGGCACGAACAGCAGCGAGAGGTTGGCGAGCAGCGCGTCGGCGGCCGCGGCCACCGGCTCGCGCAGCCAGGCCATCGGCAGGCAGGCGAGGAGCAGCACGAGGCCGACGACCGGGCCCGGGAACGGCAGCCCGAGCGCATGGGTGACGAGCTCGCCGGCGGCCTGCAACAACAGCAGCACCGCGAGGCCGCGGACGACGTTCACTTCTTCGCCGCCAGGCCGGCCAGCACTTCCTCGGTGTGCTCGCCGAGGCGTGGCAGCGGCCGCCGCACCCCGGGGCGCCGACCGGCCATCAGCAGCGGCAGCAACACGACCTGCGTCTGGCCGCCGTCTTCGGTGGTCATGGGCACGAGGCCACCGCTTTCCTTGAGATGCGGATCGTCGAAGAGCTGATCGGGCCGGACGATCGGCGCATACGGCAGGCCGGCCGCCTCGAGCTTGGCCGAGAGCTCGCCGATCTCGCGCAGCTCGAGCGCTTCGCCGAGCCGCACCAGCAGGTCGGGCCGCGCCTCGACGCGTGAGGCGTTGGTCGCGAAGCGCGGGTCGGCGAGCAGCTCGGGGCAATTCAGTACCTTGCACAGCGTCTCGAACTGGCGGTCGCTGACGGCGCCGATGAAGAGCTGCTCGCCGAGGGCGAGCGTGAAGATGTCGTAGACGCTCCAGACGGCGATGCGTGAGGGCATCGGCGCCGGCGGCATGCCGGTCATCGCGAACTGCTGCATGTGCTGGCCGGAGAGCAGGGCGCAGTTCTCGAACAGCGCGCTCTGCACCTCCTGGCCCTTGCCGGTGCGCTGGCGCTCGTTCAGCGCCGCCAGCACGCCGATGGCGCCGAACATGCCGCCCATGATGTCGTTGACCGAGGTGCCGGCACGCAGCGGCCGGCCGATCGGGCCGGTCATGTAGGCCAGGCCGCCCATCATCTGCACGACCTCGTCGAGCGCCAGCCGATGCTCGTACGGCCCGGGCAGAAAGCCCTTGAGCGAGACATGGATCAGGTGTGGAAACTCGGCCGACAGGCTGGCGTGGTCGAGGCCGAGGCCGGCCATCAGGCCGGGGCGGAAGTTCTCGAGCATCACGTCGCTGCCGGCGATCAGCGCCTTGGCCGTGGCCAGACCTTCGGCGCTGTGGATGTCGAGGACGACGCTCTTCTTGTTGCGGTTGAAGCTGCGGAAAAAGCCGATGCCGAGGCCGGGCAGGGTGCGTGTCTTGTCGCCGCCGGGCGGCTCGATCTTGATGACCTCGGCGCCGAGATCGGCCAGGATCATGCCGCAGGTCGGGCCCATCACCATGTGCGTGAACTCGATGACGCGCAGGCCTTCGAGCGGCAGGGGATGGGGCGGCTCTTGCGGTGCGCGTGGCTCGTCTGAAGCGCGCGGTTCGGGCGTGGCGGTCATCGGTGAAAGCTCCCGGAGCGCTGCGCTGCAAAGGCACGCAGCCTGTGACGAATGCGAGCAGTCTAGGCTCGCATCTGCGGGCGCCTGATCGCGGCCTGGAAGGCGCCGAGCCAGCCGAGCCAGCCGGGCCAGCGCCGGCTCGCATGGCGGCGCGCCAGGGTCGCGAGCTCGTCGCGGTGGACGCGTGGCAGCTGCGTCGGCGCCGGGACTGCGGGGCGTGCGCGCAGGGCCGGTCGCGGCAGCTCGTGGAGCGCGGCTTCGAGCCATTCGACGATCGGTCGCCACTCGGCGCGGTCGGTCTCGCTGCGGGCGGCCGGCAGATCGAACAGCGTCAGGCCTTGCTCGATGCAGCGCACGTAGGCCTGGGTCTCGCGCAGCGTGCCGATGTAGGGCAGCTTCAAGGCGCTGGCCCAGCCCGCGAGAACCTCGGCGCCGCGGGTGCGCCCGTCGATGCGCATGCCGACGGCGGCGACCTTGCAGCGACCGCTGGCGATACGCGGCAGCGCCATCAGCTCGGCGTGGCATTCGGCGGCCGAGTCGCGATCGAAGACCGAGTTGCAGACCGGCATCACGACGACATCGGCGAAGGCGACGACGCGGGCGAGGTCGAAACCGCGCAGGCCGCCCGGCGTGTCGAGCACGACGTGGTGGATGCCGGCCGGCGGCCGCAGCACGCGCCTCGGATCGACGGCCCAGCCGACGATGGGTGCGCTGGCGGCGAGCGGCCGCCCGTGGCGTGCCCGCAGCCATGTCTGCGTCGACTGCTGGCGGTCGACGTCGCCCAGCATCACCGGCAGGTCGGCGTTGGCGAAATGCGCAGCGAGGTGAGTGGCCAGCGTGCTCTTGCCGCTGCCCCCTTTGCGGTTGACGACGGCGATGACGGGCATGACGGGTCGCGTGAGTGGCGCGCCGATTTCAACACCGTGGATCCGCCGCCATGCGGCGAGAAGAACGCCGATCACGGTCTTTCTTTGCGCCTTGCGCTGCGGCTCCGAAGGGAGGCCGCCCGCCGTCAGCGTGGCGGCGCCGGCCGGAGAAGCTCAGCAACGCATTGCGGTGACGCCATCGCTCGGCCACGCACGCGCTACTTCACGTCGGGCCGCGGGTCGTCGACGAAGCCGTCGCGGTTCGGCATCTTCACGCGCATCAGCCGTTGCGCGTCGAAGGCCGTGCCTTCGGCGGCGAGGCCGTTGAGGTAGAGCAGGTAGCCGGTGACGGCATAGACGTCGTCGTTCGAGAGCGACTGCGGCGCGTCGAGCGGCATGGCACGGCGGACGTAGTCGAACAGCGTCGTCGCGTACGGCCAGTAGCTGCCGATGGTCTTGACCGGCGTGGCCGTCGCCAGCGTGCCCATGCCGCCGGCGAGCTTGTCGCCGAGGCCGCCTTCGCCCGTTGCGCCGTGGCAGGCAGCGCAGCGCGTCGCATAGAGCTCGGCGCCGCGCGCGAAGGTGCCTTTGCCGGCGGGAAGGTTGCGGCCATCGGGCGCGACGTCGATGTCCCAGCTCGAGACCTGCGCCGGCGTCGCGGTGTGGCCGATGCCCAGACGCGTCTGCGCCGTGGCCGCGAAGGAGAGGCCGCCGGCCGCGCACATGGCCACGGTCACGAGTGCCCAGCAGGGCCGCTCAACGGTTCGCATTGCTGACCTCGCCACTGGCTGCCACCTGCCACGGTTGCACGGCGTTGTTGTGATAGAACGAATTCAGGCCGCGGGCTCCGATGAGCTCCGAGAAGGCCGGCTGCACGTAGCCCGTCTCGTCGATGGCGCGGCTGGAGATGATCGCGGGCTTGCCGTCCCACTGCCAAGGATGGCGAAATCTCGTGAAGGCCCGCGTCAACACCGGCTCCTGCAAGGTCGCCGCTTTCCAGGTCTTGCCTTCGTCGACCGAGACCTCGACCCGCGCGATCTTGCCGTGGCCGCTCCAGGCCAGGCCGGTGATCTCGACGAAGCCGGGACCGGCGATGCGCTGGCCCCCGGAAGGCGCCGTGATGATCGACTTGGCTTCCATATAGAACGTGAAGCGGCGCGCCTTGCCGTCGGGCATCAGGTCGGTGTACTTCGAGGTTTCCTCGCGTGAATGGACCGGCACATCGACGACTTTGAGGCGGCGCAGCCACTTGATGTTCATGTTGCCCTCGAAGCCAGGCAGGAGAAGGCGCAGCGGGTAGCCCTGCTCGGGCCGCAGCCGCTCGCCGTTCTGGCTGTAGACGACGAGCGCGTCGTCGAGGCATTTGTCGAGCGGGATGCTGCGCGTCATCCCGGCGGCGTCGGCACCTTCGGCGACGACCCATTTCGCGCCGGGCTCGAGGCCGGCCTCGTCGAGCAGGGTCTTCAAGGCCACGCCGGTCCACTCCGCACAGCTCGCGAGGCCGACGATGTCGGAGGCGATCTTGCCGTATGGTTTCTTGTAGGTCGGATTGCCCGAGCACTCGAGAA
Organism: Rhizobacter sp.; assembly: GCA_043742485.1. Lineage (GTDB taxonomy): Bacteria > Pseudomonadota > Gammaproteobacteria > Burkholderiales > Burkholderiaceae_C > Schlegelella_A. Next base: position 4,863 of record JAYTYH010000038.1, on the reverse strand, counting down.
AGTGGATGCGCGACACCGAAGGGAAGCGTCGCACCTCGGCGACCGTGAAGAGCAGCGGCGAGCGAACCATGCCGTGCAGCATCAGTCGGTGCTGGGCCGGGTCGATCGCGGGCACGCCGGCGTGGTGGCGTTCATAGAAGAGGCCGTTCGGCGTGATGATGCCGTCGAGCTCCTGCAACGGTGTGCGCGTCGCGGTGGCGATCGGCTGCGGCGGCCCCTTGGTCACGTTGCGGATCACGCCGCCCTCGAATGACGACGGCACGCCGTACAGCTTGCCTCCGGCCGGTTCGCCGAGCACCTTCATCGACGGCGGCACGGGCATGGCGCCCGAGGCGGTTGCAGCCGCGGTGGGCGCGGTCTGCGCAAACGCGTCGCCCGCGGCCGCCGCCCCGGCGCCGAGAAGCACGCCGGTAGAGCGGAGGAAGCTTCGCCGAGGCAACGAAGGCGCGATGCTGTCGTCGGCGCCAAGTGCGGTGAGATCGAGTGGACGTGACATGCGCTTTCCAGTGGCCTGGGTGATGAAGCATTGTGCGCAGCACCGGCGCCCGGGTGAAGAGGCACTGCCCCCATTGCGAACCAGCGCGAGCGAGTACGCTGGGCGCCTGTCTCCACTCCCACACGAGCCTTCCATGCCGGATCTTTTCGAGAACCCCATGGGCTTGATGGGTTTCGAATTCGTCGAATTCGCTTCGCCCAGGCCCGACACGCTCGAGCCCGCCTTCGAGGCGATGGGCTTCACGCTGGTCGCGCACCACCGCTCCAAAGACGTCGTGCTCTTTCGCCAGGGCGACATCAACTTCATCGTCAATCGCGAAGCGAAGAGCCCGGCCGGCTTCTTCGCCGCCGAGCACGGCCCGTGCGCCTGCGGCATGGCGTTTCGGGTCGCGGATTCGCACCAGGCCTACGAGCTCGCGCTCGCCCGCGGCGCCCAGCCGATGGAGATGCCGACCGGGCCGATGGAGCTGCGGCTGCCGGCGATCAAGGGCATCGGCGGCGCGCCGCTCTACCTGATCGACCGCTTCGAGGACGGCAAGTCGATCTACGACATCGACTTCGAGTTCGTCGAGGGCATCGACCGCCATCCGTTCGGCCACGGCCTGCGGCTCGTCGACCACATGACGCACAACGTCTACCGCGGCCGCATGGCGTTCTGGGCCGCCTTCTACGAGAAGCTCTTCAACTTTCGCGAGATCCGCTACTTCGACATCCAGGGCGAGTACACCGGGCTGACCTCGAAGGCCATGACCGCGCCCGACGGCAAGATCCGTATCCCGCTGAACGAGGAGTCGTCGAAGGGCGCAGGCCAGATCGAGGAGTTCCTGATGGAGTTCAACGGCGAGGGCATCCAGCACATCGCGCTGCTGAGCGACGACCTGCTGAAGACGATCGACAGCCTCGCCCTCGCCGGCGTGCCGCTGATGACCGCCCCCAACGACGCTTACTACGAGATGCTGTCGGAGCGGCTGCCCGGCCACGGCCAGCCGGTGGCCGAACTGCAGACGCGCGGCATCCTGCTCGACGGCTCCACCGAAGGGGGCGTGCCGCGCCTGCTGCTGCAGATCTTCTCGAAGACGGTGTTCGGCCCCGTCTTCTTCGAGTTCATCCAGCGCCTGGGTGACGACGGCTTCGGCGAAGGCAACTTCCAGGCCCTGTTCCAGTCGATCGAGCGCGACCAGATCAAGCGCGGCGTGCTGGCCACGAGCTGAAGCCAGCGCCATCCGGTCGCCCCTGCGGGCACGCCCACTGCCGGGCAGATCGCATGGAAATACTCGACCTGGTGCAATGGCCCGCGATGCTCGTGACCATTGCTGCTGCCTGGCTGGTTGCCTCGACCGGAAAGCGCAAGCGCTTCGCAGGCTTTTGGTTGTTCCTGCTCAGCAACGTCCTGTGGGTGGTCTGGGGCTTCCATACCGACGCTTATGCCCTGGTCTTGCTCCAGGTCTGCCTGGCCGCCATGAACATCCGGGGAGCTCTCAAAACCGAGCCTGCCTCGGCCGGTCAGGGTGAGACGGCATGACTCGCCTGATGCAGCGCATCTGCCGACCTCGGCCGCTTGCGGCTGGTTGAACCTCAGGCCGCGACCTTCCCCGTCTTCTCGATCCACTGCGCGAATTCGGCGAGCATCTTCTCGACGAACAGCTTCGTGTCGGGCTTCTTGATCGCGCCGGATTCGTCGAAGAGATCGCCGGCGCCGCCGATGTAGGCCGCGGGCTGCTGCAGCGTCGGCATGTTGAGGAAGACCAGCGACTGGCGCAGATGGTGGTGGGCACCGAAGCCGCCCATGGCGCCGGGCGACAGGCTGACCACGAGCGCCGGCTTGCCGTCCCAGGCGCTCTTGCCGTAGGGCCGCGACGCGATGTCGATCGCGTTCTTCAGCACGCCGGGCACCGAGCGGTTGTATTCGGGGGTCACGAAGATGACGGCCTCGGCATCGGCGATCCGCTGCTTGAACGCGACCGAGGTGGCCGGCGGCGCGGCGTCGTCGTCCTGGTTGTAGAGCGGCAGGGCACCGATCTCTGCGATCTCGAGCGCCATCGAGGCCGGCGCAATGGCCATCATCGCCAGGGCGAGCTTGCGGCTGAACGAATCCTTGCGCAGGCTGCCGACGACGACGGCGACCTTGCGGGGCGTGCTGGACATGGTTGAATCCTTTCGATCCACAGGTGAATGAGGCGGGCGAGCATCGAAGACGATCGACGATCATTGCCCTCCTATCTATTGTCCCGGAGACGATGAACAAGGCCTTTACCCGCGAAAGCGACCGCGAAGACGACGGCGACGACGAAGAGATCGCGGCGCCGGTGCTGCCGCAAGGTGCCAAGAACTACATGACGCCGCTCGGCTGGCGCAGCCTGCGCGCCGAGCTGATGACGCTGCTCGACGACGAGCGCCCGAAGATCGTGGAGATCGTCTCGTGGGCTGCCAAGAACGGCGACCGCTCCGAGAACGGTGACTATCTCTACGGCAAGAAGCGGCTGCGCGAGATCGACCGGCGCATCCGCTTTCTCACCAAGCGGCTCGACGTCGCCGAGGTCGTCGACCCGGCGCTGCACCACGGCAACGAGCAGATCTTCTTCGGCGCCAGCGTGCGCTACGCCAACGACCGTGGCGAGGAGCGCACGATCCGCATCATGGGCATCGACGAAGCCGACAGCGCCCGCGGCGATGTGAGCTGGGTCTCGCCGATCGCGCGGGCGCTGCTGAAGGCGCGCGTCGGCGACGAGATCAAGCTGGTGACGCCGGGCGGCCTCGAGAAGGTGGAGGTGCTGGCGGTGAGCTACCCGGCACCTGACGGTTCTGTCGCAATCAGCGCACGCCAGTAAGTTCAGCTGATGGTGTTTGACCGAACGAAGATGATCGAAGCGCTCAGCGGGGTACTCCAGCGGAGACGCTATCCGCTCGAAGTGATTCTCTTGTGCGTGCGCTGGCACGCGGCTTGTCCACTGAGACAGGCCTAGGGCTTGACGCGTGCGACGCGCAGCACGGCGGGCGAGCGCTTCAGCATGCGCATCACCTCGGCGAGGTGGAGGCGGTCGCGCACGCTCAGCAGCAGCTTCAGCTCGGTGGTTTCGGCCGCGGGCTCGTTGCCCATGTCGATGTGGGTGATGTCGGCCTCGGCGTGGCTCACGGCGGAGGCCACCTGCGCCAGCACGCCCTTGCCGTTGGTGACGAGCAGCGAGACCGCGGTCTCGAAGGCGCGCGTGGGCTGCTCGGCCCAGTCGACCCGCATCCAACGCTCGCTGTCGCGGTCGAGCAGGCGCTTGCCGACACTGCATTCAGCGGTGTGCACGACCAGGCCTTCGCCGCGACCCAGGTTGCCGACGATGGCGTCGCCGGGGATCGGCCGGCAGCACGGCGCCAATTGCACGGAAGCGCCTTCGCTGCCGTCGATCAGGACCATGCCCTGCGACGGCACCGAGTCGTCGACGGCATAGCGGCCCATGGTGAGTGCCAGCGCGTCGGGGCGGACGCCGTCTTCGGCGAGCAGCCTCGTCAGCCGCGTCGCGACGATGGTGGCGATCTTGCGGCCGAGGCCGATGTCGGTGAAGAGGTCGTCGCGCGTGCGGTTGCCGGTCCAGCGCGTCAGCGCTTGCCAGGCCGCGGCGCCGGCGCCGTCTTCGGTCGGCAGCGAGAGGCCTTCTGCGCGCATCGCCTGCGCCAGCATCTTCTCGCCGAGGTCGCGCGATTCCTCCTGCTCCATGTTCTTCAGGTAATGGCGGATCTTCGAGCGCGCCCTGCCCGTGCATACGAAGTTGAGCCAGGCCGGGTTCGGCCGCGCGTTGGGGGCACCGATGATCTCCACGACGTCGCCGCTCTTCAGCTCGGTGCGCAGTGCCACCGGCTCCTGGTTGACGTTGGCGGCGACGCAGTGGTCGCCTACGTCGGAGTGGATGGCGTAGGCGAAGTCGACCGGCGTGGCACCGCGCGGCAACGCCAGGATCTTCGAGCGCGGCGTGAACACGTACACCGCGTCGGGGTAGAGATCGATCTTGACGTGCTCGAGGAATTCGCCGGCATCACGCGTTTCGTCCTGGATGTCGATCAGTGATTGCAGCCAGAGGGCGCCGAGCCGCTGTGCCTCGTGGCCCTGCACCGGGCCATCGTCATGCTCCTTGTAGAGCCAGTGCGCGGCGATGCCTTTCTCGGCGATGGCATGCATCTCCTCGGTGCGGATCTGAAACTCCACCGCTGTGCCGAGCGGGCTCACGAGCGTGGTGTGCAGCGACTGGTAGCCGTTGGCCTTCGGGATCGCGATGTAGTCCTTGAAGCGGCCCGGCACCGGCTTCATCAGCTGGTGCAGCACGCCCATCGCCATGTAGCACTCGGGCAGGGTGCCGACGACGATGCGAAAACCGAAGATGT
>JAYTYH010000037.1:0-4176 GCA_043742485.1 Rhizobacter sp. | reverse complement strand
GTGGTCGATGGTGCGGGCGAGCGCGTCGATGTCGGTGATGGCGGCCATGGCGTTGCCTCGGTTCGGATTCTTGTCAGGGCTGCAGGTGCTCGCGCATCGCCGCGACGGCGCGATCGACGCCCTCGCCGTCGACATCGAGGTGGGTGACGAAGCGCAGCCGGTACAGGCCGGTCGCGAGAACACCACGCGACTTCAGGTGCGCCATCAGGCCGGCCGCGCGGTCGCCCTTCAGTTCGGCGAAGAGGATGTTGCTCTGCGGCGCCTCGACGGTGAGGCCGGGCAGGCCGCGCAGCCCTTCGGCGAGACGGCGCGCCAGCGCGTGGTCCTCGGCCAGCCGCTCGACATGGTGGTCGAGCGCGTGCAGCGCCGCCGCGGCGACGACGCCGGCCTGGCGCATGCCGCCGCCGACCATCTTTCGCCAGCGGTGGGCGGCACGGATGAACTCGCGCGAGCCGACCAGCGCCGAGCCGATCGGCGCGCCCAGGCCTTTGGAGAAGCAGACCGAGACCGAGTCGAACGGCGCCGCGATCGCCAGGGCCGTGTCGCCAGCGCCCGTGCCCGACCCGGCGGCGATCGCGACGGCGGCGTTGAAGAGGCGCGCGCCGTCGAGGTGGGTCGCCAGGCCGCGCCCTTTCGCGAGCGCGCAGGCGGCGTTCAGGTAAGAGACCGGCAAGACCTTGCCGCCGATCGTGTTCTCGAGGCAGAGCAGGCGGCTCCTCGCGAAGTGATCGTCGTCGGGCTTGATCGCGGCCTCGATGGCGGCGAGCGCCAGCGAGCCGTCGGCCTCGTGCTCGAGCGGCTGCGGCTGGACGCTGCCGAGCGCGGCGGCGCCGCCGCCCTCCCAACGGTAGGTATGCGCCATCTGGCCGACGATGTATTCGTCGCCACGGCCGCAGTGGCTCATGATGCCGACGAGATTGCTCTGGGTGCCGCTCGGCACGAACAGCGCCGCCTCCTTGCCGAGCATCGCGGCGATCTTTTCCTGCAGTGCGTTGACGCTCGGGTCGTCGCCGAAGACGTCGTCGCCGACCTCGGCCGAGGCCATCGCGGCGCGCATCGCGTCAGTCGGCCGGGTCACCGTGTCGCTGCGCAAGTCCACCGTCTTCATCGTCATCGTGACGTCTCCAGGAAGTTCTTCAGCATCGCGTGGCCGTGCTCGGTGAGGATCGATTCGGGGTGGAACTGAACGCCTTCGAGGGGCGTCTTCGTGGCGGCCAGATCGCGGTGGCGCACGGCCATGATCTCGCCGTCGCTCGACGTGGCGCTGACTTCGAGCGTGGCCGGCAGGCTCGAACGCTCGAGCGCCAGCGAGTGGTAGCGGACGACGGCGAAATCGCCCGGCAGCGACGCGAAGACGCCGCGGCCATCGTGGCTCAGCCTGTCGGCCTTGCCGTGCATCAGCCGCTGCGCCCGCACCACCTTGCCGCCCAGAGCCGCGCCGATCGCCTGATGGCCGAGGCAGACACCGAGGATCGGCAGCTTGCCGATGAAGGCGTCGATCGCCGCGATGCACACGCCCGCCTCGGCCGGCGTGCAGGGCCCCGGCGACAGCACCAGGCGGTCGGGTCGCAGCGCCGCGATGCCGCCGACGTCGATCTCGTCGTTGCGGACGACGCGCACGTCTTCGCCGAGCTCGCCGAAGTACTGCACCAGATTGAACGTGAAGCTGTCGTAGTTGTCGATCATCAACAGCATGCGGCGCTCCCCACGGCCGGCGCCGATCGCGCCCGACGACGGCCGCCGATCGATGGAATTGGCGGTGCGAGAAGGCGCTTATTCCGCGAGCGGATCGAGACCGGCCCGCTACCGTTCATGCACACCCTCCGCCGCGCCATGAACGAGCCTACCCGACCCACCGCCCGCCGCCACTTCGGCAGCGCCACGCCCTTCGCGCTCGCCGCCGGTCTCATCGTCGGCCACGTGGTCGAGGCGATGGGCCGGACGACCGACGGCGGCCCGGCGACGCTCGTCGCGGCCTTCGTCTTCGTCGCCGCAGCGATGGCCGGCACCGTCTGCGGACTGGCCGGCCTCGCCGCCGGGCAGGCGCCGAAACGTGGCCGCGAGCTCGTTCCCGGACTCGTCGTCGCGACCGGGCTCGGCCTCGTCGTGGCGTTGCTGCCCGGCCTGGTCTGAACCGCCCGCGAGCGCATCAGAAGCCTTCCTCGACCAGCTCGGCGGCGCGCAGCAGCGCCCGCGCCTTGGCTTCGGTCTCCTGCCATTCGAGCTCGGCCACCGAGTCGGCGACGATGCCTGCCGAGGCCTGCACGTAAAGGGTGCCGCCCTTGACGACGCCGGTGCGGATCGCGATCGCCACGTCCATGTCGCCGGCGTAGCTGAGATAGCCGCAGGCACCGCCGTAGATGCCGCGCTTGACGGGCTCGAGCTCGTCGATCACCTCCATGGCGCGGATCTTCGGCGCCCCGGTCAGCGTGCCGGCCGGGAAGGTCGCCTTCAGCACGTCGAGATTGCTCATGCCTTCCTTCAGCACGCCCTCGACATTGCTGACGATGTGCATCACGTGCGAATAGCGCTCGACGGCGAACGAATCGGTGACCGCGACGCTGCCGGTGCGGGCGATGCGGCCGATGTCGTTGCGGGCGAGGTCGATCAGCATCAGGTGCTCGGCGCGCTCCTTCGGATCGGCCGAAAGCTCGGCCTCGAGGGCGCGGTCCAGCTCCGGCGTGGCGCCGCGCGGCCGCGTTCCGGCCAGCGGCCGGATCGTCACCTTGTCGCCACCTTCGGTCGCTTCGCGCCGGACCAGGATCTCGGGCGAGGCGCCGACGATCTGGAAGTCGCCCATCTCGTAGAAGTACATGTAGGGCGACGGGTTCAGCGAGCGCAGCGCCCGGTAGAGGCTGAGCGGCGACGCCGTGTAGGGCTTGCTCAGGCGCTGGCCGATCTGCACCTGCATCATGTCGCCCGAGGCGATGTATTCCTTGGCGCGGCCGACGGCGGTGATGAAGTCGGCCTTGGCGAACTCGCGCGTCACCGGATGCGATGGGCCGCGCTCGACCGCCGGCGCCGTGACGCTGCGGCGCAACCGATCGGCCAGCTCGACCAGCCGGCGCCGCGCTTTCGCGAAGGCCTCGGGCGCGGCCGGGTCGGCGTAGACGATGAGGTAGAGCCGGCCCGACAGGTTGTCGATCACCGCGACCTCTTCGCACTGCACGAGCAGGATGTCGGGCGTGCCGATCGGGTCGGGCAGCGGCCGGGTGGCGGCCGACTGCGCCAGCCGCGGCTCGATGTAGCGAACGGCGTCGTAGCCGAAGTAGCCGGCGAGACCGCCGCAAAAACGCGGCAGCCCGGGCCGCAGTGCGACGCGGAAGCGCTGCTGCCAGGCGGCGACGAAGTCGAGCGGGTTGCCGGCCACGCTCTCGACGACGACGCCGTCGGTGACGACCTCGCTGTGGAAGCCGGTGGCACGCAGCAGCGTGCGCGCCGGCAGGCCGATGAACGAGTAGCGGCCGAAACGCTCGCCACCGACCACCGACTCGAGCAGGAAACTGAAGCGTGCCTGGTCGGCGCCGTCGCCGGGGCACAGCTTCAGGTACAGCGACAGCGGTGTTTCCAGATCGGCGAAGGCCTCCGCGATCAGCGGGATCCGGTTGAAGCCTTGCCGTGCAAGGCTCTTGAACTCGAGTTCGGTCATCGCATGCCTCGCCGGGGGCGAGGTCTCCACAGGGATGTGGCGGGTGATCGGTCGGCGCTCGGGCGCCGGAGGGAGACGGGCGCCTCAGCGCCTGCCGAAGCCGGGAGCGCTCAGCTCGCGGCAAAAGGCGCGCCGCGCCGCCAGAGCCAGGCTCCCCGGCCTTGCGGCCTCGTTTGCATCGTCGTCTCGTGCGGGACCATCGCAAAAGTGTAGCAGTGGAATACGGCCCGCTTCGGGCGACCGGCCCGGTCCGGCCGCGACCAGACGGCCGGCGTCGTGACCGCCCCGACCCCGCGCGACGCCGCCACGAAAGTTCTCGTCCTCGCCGACGACGCAGGCCTTGCCGCCCGGGTCCGCGGCCGGCTCCTCAGGCCGAGGTGACGGGAATGCCGCGAAACTGGCCGGCCACCGCGGCGCCGGTCGGCCGCGGATAGCGCCCCGGATCGAAGCGGCTGAGCAACTCGCGCTCGCGCGCCTTCGCGATGGCGAGGCTCGCCAGCTTGACGTGGCCGTAGCCGCGGATGGAC
>JAYTYH010000036.1:0-4289 GCA_043742485.1 Rhizobacter sp. | reverse complement strand
GCGTACTTCGCGCACAGCAGCGCAACCCGCGCCTCGATCGGCATCGCCGGGAACGGCAGGCCGCTGAAGTCCTGCATGTCCATCACCTTGGTCAGGTCTTCGCCGGTGACGGTGACGGTGCCCGGCGAGCCGCGATTGCCGGCCTGCACCTCGACGTTCGTCATCACGCCGTCGAACAGCGGCTGCGGCGTGCCGTTCAGCGTGACGATCAGCAGCACGCGCAGCGGCGGCGTGCCGATCGACGCGGTGTTGCCGGCGGCGATCAGGAAGATCGTGTTCAGCTCCGACTTGCTGTTGAACTGGAAGGTGAGTTGAAAACCGCTCGCCGCGCCGTCGGACGTGCGCACCTCGACACCGGTGAGCGCGTCCATCACGACACGCGGCGCGGGCACCGGAATGATCGGCCCCATCATCAGGGTCATCTGGATGCCCTTGGCCAGCTTGTCAGCCATCGCCGACCCCCGGCACACCTTCGGGCAGCGTGATCGCGAGCATGGCGCCCACGTTCACGACCAGCGCCTCGGGCTGCATCGCGCGGTTCGCATCGCACAGCCGCCACGATTGTTCGGGGTCGCCGATGTGCTGCGCGGCGAGGTTGTCGAGCCGGTCGCCGGCGACGATGTTCACCGTCTGGAGCAGCGCGAAATTCTCGGGCGGCGGCAGAAAGCGGCGCTGCACGAAAACGACGGTGCGGCCATCGGCCTGCACGAGCTGAGAAGTCGCAATGCCGTGGTAACGGCTGGTCGGCGCGAAGGCCGGCGGCACGAGCGCGTTGGCTTGCAGAAAGGCCTGCACCGGGTCCATCAGGCGATCCCTCCGATGCCGAGCGTCGCGAAGCTCGCCGACTGCACCTTGGTCGCGAGCTTTTCCTTGTTCTGCAGATAGGCCATGTACAGGCTGCCGCCCTTCGTGCCGAAGCCGAGGTCGTCGGTCGACATCACGCGCAGGCCGAGGCTGAGCTTGGCGCGGATCGGGTTCAGCGCCGCGTCGAACGCTTCTTCGGTGATGCTGAACTCACTGACCTTGACCGGCACGATGCGGTTCTTTCCCCACACGAACAGCACCAGCGGTGCCAGCATCGGCGCGATCTCGAGCGTGCCCGAGCTCGCCTGCGAATCGACCGAGGCGAGCTGCGACGCGGTCGGGTAGACCAGCGATTCCAGCAAGGCCAATTGCGGCTGGATGCCGAACTGCCCGGCGTTCGGGTTCTGCGCGGGAAACTCGAGCTGGTCGGTCGCGTCGATATCGGCTTCGAGCTTGAAGGTCTCGACCGCCGGGCCCTTGAAGCGCATCGGCTCGACCCGGTCGTGGTCGTTCCCGCCGGCGGTCTGCGCCGTGAGCGAGCGGCTCAGCGAATCGCTGTTGTATTGCAGCGAGATGATGCGCAACACGCGCGCGGTGCCGGCGTCGACGATGACGAGGCCGGCCTTGATCAGCTTGGGCGAGTTGGGGAAGGTGCTCATGGCGATTCGAAAAACCTAAGGAGCGGGAACGCTGCGCCCGCCCTCGCGGTGCTCGGTGGCGCCGCTCTGACGTTCGCGCTGGACCTGCGCAGCGGTTTGCTCGGCCTCGCGCATTCGGCGATATGCCACCGCCGAGACAACCCGGCCACCGGCGTGCAGCACGACCTCCCAATCGATCGCGACCACGCCCTGCCCGGCGGCGCCGCGGCCCGCCGTTTCCTTCTCACGGATCGTGTCGCGGCGGTCGTTGCGGAAGCGCCGGGTGTCGGCGTCGACGATGCGGATGCTCGGGTCGCCGAAGAAGTCGCGCAGCACTTTCAACTCGGCGTCGATGCCGCTGGCATGTGCGCGCGTGAACTCGGCGGCCGGGCCGGGCAAGTTGGCGTTCAGCGTCTGGGTGCCGATGCGGCGGTCGTAGTTGCGCGTCTGGCCGCGCTCTTGCAGCAGGTGCACCAGCGAGGTTTGCATGCCGAGATCGGAGCTCGCGAGCAGGTCGTCGATATCGACATAGCCGCTCATCCAGGTGTCGACACCCACGCTGTCGTTGAAGCCGTGAACCCGGTCGCCGATCAGGGCATGGCGGTTCGTCAGGCGCATCGGAATGCTGGCAGCGTCTGCAACGAACGCCTGCATCTGGCGATCGAACTCGCTCAGCCGGCCGTCGGGTCGCGGTGCGACGGTCAAGAGCCCGCCTTCGTTCGCGTAGGTGAGCCCTTGCGACATGCCATTGAGCCGGTCGATCAACTCGCCGACGCGCGCCATGCCAGACGCCTCGCCTCGGCCGACATCGCGCAACGGCACGCGCCGCTGCACGGCCCGCGGCGCAGCGTCGAGCGCCGGCATCGAAGCGCCGTGCAGCGCGCTGTGTGCGGCACGATCGGCCTGCGCTTCGAGCTGCGCCGCGTTGCCTACCGTCGTCGCGCCACCGGCGCCGTGGCGTTGCTGCACTACGTGCGCCAACTCATGCGCAATCAGCTCGCTGCCGGCAGCGCTGCACGGCGCGTACTGACGCGGCGCGAACGTGATATCGCGGCCGATCGTGAAGGCCCCGGCGCCCATCGACATGGCGGCCCGAGCAGCGGCCCCCTCGGTATGGATGCGCACATCGGCGAAGTCATGTGCGAAGCGCGCCTCCATGAAGTGGCGGGTCGGCGCGTCGAGCGCTTGACCATCGCGGCCTGTCGTTGCGCCTTCGCTCGCGGCGCGGCGCGGCGGCGAAAGCGTCGCGACGACCACACGCCCGTGGCCGGGCAGCCGCTTCGAACGACCGGCCGCCTTCATGACCGGAGCTCCGCGGCGCCGGCATCGGCGCGCACCAGACCGACCCCGTCGGCATGGCGGTAACGCCCTGCCTCCAAGTCGCTCGCGGCCTCTGCGAACCAGGCTTCGATGCCGGGGTGCAGGGTGCGGCGCTCGGCCGAATCGTGCGCATAGAGCACGAGCTGGCCGGCCGTGCCGCGAGCGGGCGGCGCCGTGTCGATGCACACGACATCGCCGGTGCCGCATTCGCAAAAAGGGATCCAGCCCTGGCTCCACCACTGTGCGGCCACGTTGCCGACGGCCCGAACCGGCGGCTGCGTCGGCAGGCTGTCGGCCACGCCGCGCAGCCGGGTCCATTCTTCGACGATCTCGTCGGCGCCGAGCATCCGCCAGCTGCTCGGTTCGGTCGCCCGCATCGGCAGCGGATAGGTGCCGGGCGAATTGCCGTCGTGCAGACTGAGCAGCGTCCGCAACGCATCGGGAATCGGCTGGCTCGACGATTCGTCCAGGCGCGAAAGCGCAGCGCTTGCCGCCGGCGGCCGAAAGCCCGCGCCACCGTGCTGGCGGTGCCAGCGCTCGATGCGCTCGCATGCGCTGCGCAGGCGGTCGTCCGGGTCAGCGCGCACGGGTGGCCTCGTAAATGTCGAGCTGGCGGCCGGCACGGATCTGGTCGACGCTCCAGCGCTCGCCGGGCGAGCCGCCGTCCATGACGACAGCGTCGAAGAACAACACGCGCACGGCCGCGCTTGGATCGAACGCGACCTGGATCGCGCGCTCGGCAGCGATGTTGGCCGCCAGCAGCGGGCCCGAACTGCCGTTGGAAGCGCGGTCGAGCAGCTCGAAATTCTCGATCGAGTTGAACAGCGGCCGCATCACCGCGGGCGTCACCTGAAGCTCGACCACGTGGTCGACTTCCATCGGCGTGCTGCGCGTGGTCGACCAGCCGGGCACGCGAATCTGCCGCTCGCCGTCCTCGCCGACAAAGCCCAGGCGATGACCGCGCTCGTAGACGCTTGCCGGTATCGCATTGGCGCCGCCGATGCGCAACTCCTGGTGCCACTTTTCGAGCTGTCCAGGATTGCCGCGCAAGTAGAACGGATCAGACTGCAGCACACCCAGCCAGTTGCGGTAGGTTCGCAAATGCGGCGCCTTCTGCTGAGGCAGTCGGAGCACGAACGGGGGCCGCGGGCGCGTGGGCGGGTCGGGTTGCGGCTGAGGCACGGGTTGAGGTTGCGGTTGCGGCTGCGGTTGCGGTTGCGGCACAGGTTGCGGCTGGGGTTGCGGCTGGGGTTGCGGATCGGGCTGTTGACTGCGGTAGTACAGGTAGCCACCGACGGCGACCACCGCGACCACCGCGACGATCGCCAGGCCGATCACCCAGCCCGGCGGGCCACCGCCGACGGCGACAGCACCGGCGGTGACGAGCGCGCCCTCGGTCAACGCACCGGCCGTGGTGATGATCACCGGCGCGTTCTGCTCCAGCTGCGCCAGCGCCTGGGCGTCGAGCAGGCGCTGAATCTGAGGCGACGCCGACTGCGTTGCCGCGGGAACGGCGCTGCCGGCCAC
>JAYTYH010000035.1:0-12794 GCA_043742485.1 Rhizobacter sp. | reverse complement strand
TATCACACGGCCTGGATCAAGGTCCACTTCCCGGCCGAGTTCTTCGCTGCCAACATGTCGGTCGAGATCGACGACAGCGACAAGCTGAAGGCGCTCGTCGCCGATGCCAAGGCGATCGGCGTCATCATCGAACTGCCCGATGTCAATGCCGGCACTTATCGCTTCGAGCCGGTCTCGCCGACATCGGTGCGCTGGGGCCTGGGCGCCGTCAAAGGCACCGGGCACGGCGCCATCGAGGCGATCGTCGCGGCGCGCGACGGGCCCGGAAGCGGTCCCTCCGGATCCGGTGGCGCGTTCACCAGCCTGTTCGACTTCTGCGCTCGCGTCGATCGCGGCCGCATCAACCGGCGCGTCGTCGAGGCGCTCGTCAAGGCCGGCGCCTTCGACCGTCTCACCGACGCGCGTTCCAGCCTGCTCGCCAGCGTCGGCCTCGGCCTCGACTGGGCCGATACGCAGGCCGCGCACGCCGACCAGGGCGGCTTGTTCGACTTCGGCGCCGCCGACGGCGGAGGCGATATCCTGCATGGCGCCAGCACGCAGGAGCCGGCGCTCGTGCCGGCGGCCGAATGGAGCATCAAGGAACGGTTGACGCTCGAGAAATCGGCCCTCGGCTTCTATCTCTCGGGCCATCTGTTCGACCAGAGCGCGGTCGAGGTCCGGCGCTTCGCCAAGCTGCGCATCGCCGACCTCATCGACAGCCGCGAGGTGCTGATGCTGGCCGGCATCGTCGGCGACCTGCGCGTCGTCAACGGCCAGCGCGGCCGCGTCGCCATCTTCAAGCTCGACGACATGAGCGACGTCGTCGAGGCCGTCGCCAACGAAGACCTGCTCAACGCCAACCGCGATCTGCTCAAGGACGACGAGCTCGTCATCGTCCTCGGCAAGGTCCAGCCCGACCGTTTCTCGGGCGGCATCCGCCTCAACGTCCAGAGCGTCTACGACCTCGCTGCCGCGCGCTGCAAGTTCGGCAAGTACCTGCGCGTCGAGGTCAACGGCAGCGTCCCGCCGGTGGCTGAGGTGCTGCGCGACTTTCCCTCGCGGCGCATCGTCACCGAGCACGGCGAGCTGGCGCAGGGGCTGGCGGTGCGGCTGGCGCTGCTGCGCGGCGGCGCCACCGGCGAGCTCGACCTCGGCGAGTCGGCGCGCTTCTATCCATCGGACGCGGCGATGGCCCGCTGGAGCTCGGCGGCCGCGCGCGGCAACGCAGTCGTCGTCTACGACTGAGTGCGGCGTGCCGCCGCCGCGGGCGTGCCTATTCGACGACCGGCAACTCGCGCCAGTTGAGCCGGCGCAAGCCGAGATTTGGCACGGGGTTGATCTCGACCTTGTTGACAGCGCCTTGGTCCGTGCCCGAGATGAGAGTGGCCCGCCCGTCGACACTCAGGTAGCGCAGGTCGGTCACCGTGCCGGCAAACGTTATGTAGCTGATCGGCGCCAGCCCGCTAGCTGTCATGCTCCTGACGGTGGTCGACGCGGAGGCATAGTCCCGTGCGTAGATATTGCTGGAGCCCGACGGGTTGCAGACGCTGCCGTTCGGAAGGGTCGCCGCGAAGGCGACCGAGCCAGACATCGTCGTCGCGGGTGTCGTGATACGCCAGCCGATCCCGTCGGCTCCGGTGCCGAGCTCTTCGTACCATCCCATCTGGCTCGTCGGATTGAAGGTCACGCCACCTGAGACCGGTGTAGTGTTCGCCGCCAGCTGGGCCCGGGTGATCGGGAAGGTAATTCCGTTCGGCAGGTCGCCGGACGGCGCTCCGCGGTTGAAGCGGGCATTGTTGCCGTCGGTGATCGCGTAGAAAGTCTGCGCCTGGGTCGAGGCGATATCGCTCGCGCCGAGCAGGCGCCCGGTGCCGACCATGACGAAGCGCTTCTTGCTGGAGGGGTGGACCTCGACCGCCGGCCGCGACGTCACCGGCTGCGGCGAGCCGTTGGCGTCGCCAACTATGGCGATGCGGGTGGGTGCAGCGTACGCCGTGCCGGCCGCGACGGTCAGGTCGAGGCGCCACAGGTTGCCGAGCAGATCGCCGCCATAGACCGAGTCAGCGGTCCCGTCAGAAGCGTCGACGACAAAGGCGTTCGCATAGGCGAGGCCGGCGCTCGCCGTCGGCGTCCCCAGCCCCGTCGACACTTTCTCGAGCAGCGCCCCAGTGCGCGGATTGACGATGAAGAAGTAGCCTCGGCCGTCTACGTTGTTGTAGCCCGACGTGAAGATGACGACCCAGCCGTACTTGCGGGTTTTCGTGACCACCGGCTCGCCGTAAGTGAAGCCGAGGTCGCTGTCGGTGAACTCCCAAAGCACCTTGCCAGCGACGGTGCTCTCGGTGCCAGCCGCCATCGTCGCCGGATCGGTGACGTCGATCGCATAAAAACTGCGGCCGCCCTTGCCGAGGCCGCCGATCAGTACCGAACGCCAGTCCGCCGTGAGCGCCTGCGCCTGTCCCGAAGCATTGGGCGTGCGCCCGAAATCGATGTCGTAGACGTTGGGTGTCGCGTTCACCAGGTAATGGTGAGTGAACGCCGGATTGCCGAGCGAAGCGAGGCCGTCGATGCTTGGCACGGCGTTCGGCCCCTGGAACACGGCTCCGGGAACATAGGCGAACATCTCGACGCCGCCTGTCGGCAGCGTCAGGTCGCCGTCGATGGCGTGCAGCATGCCGTCGTTGGCACCGACGTACACGACCAGCGGGCGCCCCGCCCACGCTTGCTTGAACGCGGCGTAGCCCGGATTTGCAGCGTCCGAGTACGGAAACGACGGTGCGCCCACGGGCAGTGCCTTCGAACCGACGATGTCGCCGATCAAGGCGCTGCGGCTGCGATAGGCTCTGGTGCTGGAGGCGCTCGTGGCGTTCGTCTCGTTGCTTTGGTCGCCACGAAGGTAGTTCAGGAAATCGCTGCTGTCGTTGCCGGCCACGTACGCCGTATCGAGCGCGGCGAGCTGCCCGGACGAGAGCGTCGAAGTGCGGAACGGGACACCGGTCCCGCTCTCGCTGTTCCAGGTGATGACCCGGCGGTTGTTGTTCCATCCCGAACCGGAAAGCTGACTCTTGAGCAGTGTGGAAAAACTCCACTTTTCCACGGTCCGCGGCACGCCGTTCGAATCGAAGCTCAGCTCGCTCGCCTTGACCTCGCCCTTCCAGTCGCTCGCATCGAACTGGCTGCTGAAGCTGCTGTTGCCTGCAACGGCGATCTGCGGCAGCGAGGTCGAGAACGATGTCGTGAACGACTTGATCTTCGACGCGATGTCGGCAAAGGCGGACGTCAGACCGGCGAGCACCAGGTCGGGGCGGCCGCCGGAAAAGTAGTTGTCGGGCCGCGCCTGGCCGTTGAAGGCGTCGGTGTTGGTGTGCCACGAGGCGTCGGTCAGCGGCGTGGTGTTGTTGTCGAAGTCGAAACCGCGTGGCACCTTGAATCCGCCATATTTGGTAGCCAGATAAAACTGGTTGTTGACCTTGTACTGCTGGTACTCCTGGACGTCGACCCAGTAGGTATCGATGGTGATGGGATCGCGGGTCTGACCGGCGACCTGGAAGTCGTTGGGTCGAATGTCCTTGGTGTGCGATGCGTAGGCGAGCCCGGCCATCAGGGCCGAGTTGTTGTTACAGCAGCCGTTGTACGGATTGACCAGGCCGAGTGAACTCGACAGGCCTTCCAGGGTGCCCACCTTGTTGGTGGCCGTCACGGCGTTGACTGTCGTGTCGGCCTGAACCAGAGCCGGCATGGGCGGCTCGTTGGCCGTCGACGTGTTGCCCGGCACGTTCTTGTCGGCGTGCGTGTTGGCGTCGCCGATGCCCAGGATGAAATTGCGCTGGCAGGCGTAGAGGATCGGGTCGTCCCACTGGGTGACGACGGGGAATCCGTCGACCCACGTGGTTTGAGTCGCGGCGCTTGCCGAACTCATGTCCGTCCACTCGGGGACGTTGCCCTGGTTCTTGAAGTACCGGATCGCCGCGTAGTAGAGCTCGCTGACGTTGTCGTAGGTCTTGTAGGAGCCGGGTGTGATCTCGCCGAACTTGTTGAGGTAGTTCATGACGCCGCTGTCCAGCACATTGGTGCCGAACAGGGCGTTGGTGCCGGAGGCGTCAGCGGCGTTCGGGTTGCGCGCAAACACGCCTGTGACCGTATCCCACTCCTGGTTCGGGTTCGCGACAGACACGGAACCGGGCACGGGCTGGCGCGGACCGACGAACTTCTGCTTGGCGCGCAGCACGCCGCCGTCGCGCAGCAAGTTGCTGTCGTTCAGGTAACCGAACGCGCTGTACCGGATCTTCGAGGCGTACTTCTGGATCAGGCCCTCCGGTTTCCAGGAGCTGCTGTAGGCAACGCAGTTGGCTTCGACGCCGCCTGCGTTCGATGACGAGTCGCACGCCTTGGCGCGCATGAAGGTTTCGTAAACCACCCCAGCCGACGCGTTGCCGCCGCCACCGCTCGATGACAGCATCGCCGGATTGAAAGGAACCGCGCTGGCATAGAGGGACGAGACCGGCGCACCGGCCACAACGAAGCCGCTGTCGCCCGGCCGTTGCCACAGAAGCCGCACGGCTGCCCCGCCGCCGCCCTGGTAGTACTCGACGCGAATATCGAAGACGTGGCCCGCCGCGACATTCGTGATCGCGGGGCCGGTGTAATAGGTGACGCCCTGGTCACGCCAGCCGTCGATGACCATCACGCCGTCTACCCAAACGCGCACGCCATCGTCGGCGCCGGCCTGGAAGGTGTAGGAACCGGTGCTCGGCGCGGTCAGCCGGCCGGTCCAGCGCACGGACATGTCGGTGCCGTTGACGCCTGGGCCCGAGGGAACGCTCGAAAAGTCGATGGCGGTGTCGATCCGTGTCAGTACGGCGCCGCCGCTCAATGTCTTGTTGTTGTAGTAGTCGCCGCTGAAGCCGGCGCCCGTACTGGTGTCGGGCATCGTGAAGCGCATCTTGTTTCCGAGGCCCTGGATGCGCATGTAGAACGCGCCGGCGGAGGCCGGGAAGGGAGTGGCGCCTGCGATGTCGGCACCGTAAATGATGCTGTCGGGGAAGTTGTTGGCGCCGCCCTGGCCCGTGGCCCAGGCTTTCTCGACAACTGTCAGCGACGGCGTGTCGACGACGCGGTAGCCGCCGGTGAGCACCCAGCGGAAGGGATCGATCGTCTGCATCGATGCCCAGTTCAGGAAGTTGCCGCTCCACAGACTCGAGCAGCCGTGCGAGACGGCCAAGCCGGCCGGATAGAAGAAGTTGTCCGTTCCGACGCCGTCTGTGTACTGGTAGCCGTAGCACTTGCCCGGGTCGAACAAGCCGAGGTATTCGCGGGCAACCGCATAAGCGCGGTCGGTATGAGCGACGCTCACCGCGGTCGGGAACTCGACCGAGAGCACGAGGGCGAGATTGCCGGGTGCGTCGCTCGATGCGAACAGCGGCTGGTCGGCCAGCGCCGTCTGAGCCGTGGCGGTAGCGAGGCAACCGGCACCGAGCAGCGCGGCCAGCACCGCCGTCGCGGGCAGCCCAGGGATGAAGCAGGCGCGGCGAGGCGAATGGAATTTGAGCGAATGCATCGTCGGCTCTCGGCTGCGGTCAGGTGGACGAGGGAATCGTGAACGTCGACTGGAAGAAGCTGGTCGTGCCGCGTGGCCCGGATACCTTGACGGAAAGGCGATAGACCACGCCTTGCGGAACCGCCGACGCGCACGTCGGGCAGAGCGGGGCACGGTCCGCGCTTTGCAGGTTCGAGGAACTGGTGCCGGCGGGGATCGGCGTGTTGGCGAGCACGCAGGCGCTGCTTCCGAGGGTCGTCTCGTCGCCCGTGCTGGCACACAACCGGTCGACCACGTAGCGGATGCTGATGGCCTGGCGCGCGAGCGATGGGTCGCTGGTGGCGGTGATGTCTTGCGTCGGGTCGGCCACGGCGCTGTACGACGCATCGGACTGCAGCGCATCGGGGACGCCGAGGGCGTTCGCCGGAAGCGTCGTGGCAGAGTAGTGGTACGTGAGGTTGCTGACCGATCGCGACGCGGGTGACGCAAGCGCGCCAGCGGGACGGAAGGAGTTCAGAACCTTGTCCATCGCTCGCTCGCCCTGGTTCTGCATGTCGCGCTTGAACGCGATGTTTCCTGACGTGAACATCGAATTCTTGAATGACCGGATCAGGCCGATGGAGGCAATCAGCAGAATGACGAGCGCGATCATGCTGAAGAGCAACACGACACCGCTTTGCGCCGATCGCCTTGCGGACTTCGCTCGCGGGACAGCTCGCTTCATGACGCAGGCGCGAGCAGGACGTTGCGCAACGGAACGGTGGCCTCCACGGTCCGGAACCGGTAGTAGCGGTCATCGCCTGCCACCGAGCGAGTCCGTTGGACGGCGGGATCGAGGTCGCCGAAGAGGGTGAGCGTGTAGCTGCTGGTCGCCGTCTGGTAGTTGCTGCCGAGCACCATCTCGCGCTCGCGAAGCGGCGTGCGCAAGACGAAGCCGAGCCGGATGGCGACGATCTGGCGGAGCTTCGCGCGCGCGCCGGCGCTGCCGTCGCTCAATGTCGCGGCGTCGAAGCCCGAGGCGGCGTCGGGCAGGACCCAGGTGTCGAGCGTACCGTCGGGTGGGTTGGTCGTGTCGAGACCGTAGAGCGCGCGCATTTCGACGATGCCGTCCGTCAAGGGCACCGGCGCGTCGACCGCGCCGAATTGGAGCAGGTCGTAGCCGAACAGCGTGCGGTCGGCGCCGACCCCGTAAATCATGAACTGCGGCGGGTTGCTGGTGGTGTTGCCGATCTGCAGGGCGAAGGTATTGCCGCCGAAATTGCCGAGCGCGACGTTGCTGCCGGTCGCAGCGTAGTACTGCCCGGCCAGAGGCAGCTGGGTGAAGGTGCCGCCGCCGGTTCCCGGCAAACCTCCGACCTGCTCGGTCATGCAACCTTGCGGCACGCCCGCATCGGCCAGCAGCACGATGTCGTCGTTCTGGAATCCGAGCGTGTTCGGCAAGCGCAGGCTGCCACTGCTGCTCGTGCCCACAACGGAGCTGATGGTCACCAGAGGGGGCGATTCGCTGTAGCCCGCGGTGCCAGACATGACGGTCACGAGATCGCCCCGGATCTCAGCGGCCGCTCCGCCGATATCGGCGGCGCCTGCCTGGATGAGCACTGGCGCGAGCGGAAAGACAAGCGCCGCGTTGTCGAACGGGCTGGCGATGGCGGAAGCCCGCGGCAACACGGGGTTGCCGGCCTTGGACGCGTTGACGAAGCAGCCGAACACATCTGACCAGCGCTGCGAGTAGCCGGAGCCGGCATTGCGGATGTGGCGATCGAGGACGTAGGCGATATAGGCCCCGGTCTGGTTCATGTCGTTGACCGAGGTCGTGCTCCGCTTGCTTCGCTCTCCATGCACCAGCAACGCGGTGATGGCGAGCGTTGCGACCAAGGCGATCACCATCGAGACCATCAATTCGATGAGGGAGAAGCCCCGCGAGCGCGGCCCTGCGTTCGACGCAGTGCCCATCAGTTCACGACCTTGAATTGCGTGACATACCTACTCTGCGCGTTCGGAGCGTCACTCGCTATGCCTGGCGGACGCCACAGCACCGTGATAGTCGCCAGGCCGGAGGCAGGATCGACAGACACGTCGCCCGAGCCATTCGGCAAGCCGCTGCCCGTCGGATCTGCGACGCGTGCCTTCCAGGCATCGAGCCGGGTACCGGAAATGACGACGGTCTGGCTGGTGAGCATCTGCACCGCCATCTCGTTGGCAAGCAGGGCGGCCCGATTCGTGTCCTCGGCGCTCATCGAGTAGCTCAAAGCGCGCGCTTGAAGGGCTGCCATGCCGACCAGGCCGAAGGAAAACACAAGCAGCGCTACCAGCACTTCGACCAGCGTCATACCGAGCGAAGCGCTGCGTCGGGGAGCGGCGGCGCGTTTCATGCCGGGCAACCGTCCGGAGAGGTGACCGAGAGGGTGGGCCGGTTCGGATCGCAGAGCCGCATCTGGCCGCCGACATTGACGATCATCCGCAGTGGACGATCCGCGTTGGCTCGATCGATCGAGAACGTCGCGTTTGCTGCCGCGCAGACGCCGTTGGTCGGGCCGGGAGAAGCGTTGACGACCATGCGCCCGCTGGAGTTGAAGCAGAGCGCACTCACCGGGGCACCGACGCTCGCGATCGTCACGTTCGAGGCGAGGTCGGCAAAGGCGCCGCCCTGAACGAACTCGCTGTCCGCGGCGCCGAACTGGGGCACGGTCTGCAGCGACCAGTTCCTGCCGCCAGCCATGGCAGCCACGTTTCTCGCCGGAATGCCTTCCGTGAAAGACAGGACGACCTGGCGGTTGCGACGCATGGCCTCGCCCTGAGCCAGGCGAATACCGTTCTGCAGCGACTCGGCCACCATCCGGACCTGGGTGTTGCCGATCCAGGTCGAGAACGACGGCAGGGCC
Source organism: Rhizobacter sp. (assembly GCA_043742485.1). GTDB lineage: Bacteria > Pseudomonadota > Gammaproteobacteria > Burkholderiales > Burkholderiaceae_C > Schlegelella_A. Next base: position 4,397 of record JAYTYH010000035.1, on the reverse strand, counting down.
AGCTTGACGAGAATCCCGATGACGGCGAAGGTCACCAGCAGCTCGATGAGCGTGAAGCCGCGCGACGTCTCCTGCCGCCCCGCAACGTGATGAGCGCCGTCGTTCAGCATGTCTGGCCTCTTTTCATCACCCAGCAGGTCGCGCTGCTGTTCCATCCGGACGGACCGGCGGTCATCGCGGTGGTTTTGTTGCCGAGCTGGTCCAGCGTGTAGGCAAAGCCGCTCGTCGCGCCGCTGCCGGTGCTCGTCAGGGTGTACGTCGTCGCGTCGAAGACGCAACTCAGCGCGAAGCTGCCTTGGGTCCGCTGGGCGACGTCGATGGACGGGCTGCACGGTGGCGTGTTGGTGCCGGAGACCGCGTAGGTCCGGTTGCTCTCGAAGTAGCGCTCCATGTTGGCGCCGCCGGCCGCGAGCTGGTTCGACGCGTCGACGAGCTGCCCGCGCAACACATATTCGCGGTAGCTCGGCAACGCAATCATGGAGAGAATCGCGACGATTGCCACCACGATCATCACTTCGATCAGAGTAAAGCCGCGCAAGCGCGCGCCGAGAGGCGAGCCTCGCGGAGGCGCGGATACGGAGGTGGAAACCATCGCTGGGTGACCGGCTGGATCGAAGAGACACCTTGCTTTCGGCGCCGCCGGCGACGACATGAGGCCGTCGTCCGAGCTTGCCGATCAACGGTCCCCTGCGCCCGACAAGTGGCGGCGCACGCAGGGACCTATGTCCCCTCGAGCGTATTGCTTGCGTCGACGTACAGTTCGATACGTCGGTAGCTGGCGACGCGTGTGCCATCCTTGACCGCCGGCCGCATTTCGGTTTCACGCAAGCGTTCTTCGAGCCCGAGCCGAACCTCCGGCCGCAGATCAATTGGCAGGGCGAGAACGCAATTGATGATCTCGCCACGGTCGCTCACGAGCACTTCGAAGATGACGTGGTCGATGCCGAGCTGATCGAGGGTCGCCACTTCGACGTTCCAGTCCGACGCGGGCTCGGCCGGTTCATCGACTTCTCCGAGACGAAAGAAGCGAAGTTCGGCCTTGGCTTGTGACGCCGTCGTGGCATCGGCCAGGCGTGCTGGCAAGCCGCTGGCTCGTTGCGTCACCGTGCCCGGCGTGGTCCGTGCACCTGCATCGATGGCCTTGACCGGCGCGGCTGTGGTGGGGCGGTTCGAAGCCACGGCAGCAGGTGCCATCGGTGCCACGAGCAGCAGGGCGGTGGTCGCTCGTGAGGAAGCAGGCAAGAGCGCTGGCGTCGCCGTTCCACTTGCCGAATCGGCGATGACAAGGGCGCCTGCGTTGAACGCGAACGCTGTCAACACGCAGGCGGTCCTCGCCGTCAGGCGACGGACCTCGATGGATCGTGGCGTATTTGGCATTTGGGGTTCGAGCTGCAGCTTCGGGCAACTTCCTGTGGCCCTGACTCGATCTATATCGGTCCGGTTACCGAGGACTTGAGTGGCTATGATGAATTCCCTTCGCGAGCGGCCGACACCGATGGAACGGATGACCGAAGCGCGTAGTCCAATCGGCCTGGTACTCACGGGTGGAGGTGCACGAGCCGCCTACCAGGTGGGAGTTCTCAAGGCCATTGCCGAGATCCGCCGTGAATTCGGCGAGCAGCGGACCAACCCATTCCCGGTCATTGCGGGTACCTCGGCCGGCGCGATCAATGCGGCCGCACTCGCCTGTGGCGCCGACGACTTCGACGCCGCCGTCGCGGGCCTGTGCGAGGTCTGGGAGAACTTCCGCGCCGAGCAGGTCTACCGCTCGGACTCGATCGGCGTCATCCGCACCGGCGCCCGCTGGCTGACGATGGTCTCGATGGGTTGGGCCATCGCCCGCTGGCGCAAGGCCCGGCCGCGGTCGCTGCTCGACAACTCGCCGCTCGAGACGCTGCTGACACGGCTGGTCAGCACCGAGCGGCTGCATCGCGTCATGGCCGAGGGCCACCTGCGCGCGCTCGCCATCACCGCTTCGAGCTACGGCTCCGGCCTGCACCTGACGTTCTACGACGCGATCGGCGACATCGTGCCGTGGACGCGATCGCAGCGACTGGCGGTGCGGGCGCCGATCACGGTGGCGCACCTGCTGGCCTCTTCGGCGATCCCGTTCGTGTTCCCCGCCGTCGCCCTCGACATCGACGGCCACCGCGAGTACTGCGGCGATGGCTCGATGCGCCAGGCCGCGCCGATCTCGCCGGCCGTGCACCTCGGCGCTGAGCGCATCCTCGTCGTCGGTGCCGGCCGCATGCACGAGCCGCCAGGCGAACGCGCCGGCAGCAGCGAATACCCCAACCTGGCGCAGATCGCCGGCCATGCACTCTCGAACATCTTCCTCGACGCGCTCGCCGTCGACGTCGAGCGCCTGCAGCGCATCAACACGACGCTGGCGCTGCTGCCGCCCGAAGCGCGCGCCACGACCAGCCTGAAGCCGATCGACGTGCTGGTGATCGCGCCGAGCGAGCGCCTCGACGACATCGCGGCGCGCCATCTCAAAAGCCTGCCGTTGCCGATACGGGCCTTGCTCGGCGCGCTCGGGGTCTCCGGCAAAGGCGACGACGCCCGCGGCGCCGCGCTGGCGAGCTACCTACTCTTCGAGGCGCCCTATACACGCGAGCTGATCGCCCTCGGTGTGCGCGACACGCTGGCTCAGCGCCAGGCGGTGCTGGCCTTCTTCGGGTGGCGGCCCGGCGTGTAGTTCACGCCGGGTTCGACCATCTCCTACTTCTTCATCGGCGCGCTGGCGGCCGAAGCGGCCTTGGCGGCCTTCATCTCCGTCTTCTCCGCCTTCTTCGCGGCACGCTTGTCCTTGGCGTCCTGGACGTTGGCCTTGGCAGCATCCTTCTCGTCCCTGGCGTTGTCCTTGACCGTCGTGGCCGCCGACTTCACGCCCGACGCTGCCTTCTCGGCGCCGGTCTTGACGGCCGACGCCGCCTTCTCCGCGGTCGCCTTGGTCGCCGAAGCCGCGCGTGCCGTCACGGGGGCCTTCTCGGCGACGGGCGTGCCGCTGTAGGTGGTGCCGTTGACGGTCAGGCCGCCTTCGGAGAACTTGCCGGCGCTCTTTTCGCCGACGCCCTTGACGCGCACGACGAGGTCGTTCCAGTCCTTGAAGTCGCCCTTCTTGCGCTCGCTGAGGATCAGCGTCGAGTTGACGGGGCCGATGCCCTTGACGGCTTCGAGCTCGGCCTGCGTGCCCTTGTTGGCGTCGACCGCGGCGAACGCGGTTGCGGCGAGCAACGCCAGAAAGGCGGCGATGAGTTTCTTGAACATGGGGATCTCCTCGTTGTGGTTAAAACTGGCAAAGCCCAACCGTAACGAAGGCCACCCGGCACGGGTTGACCTCGGCGCGCCGCTTCAGCCGGGCCGGCCGTCGAGCCAGGCGACGTAGCGGCCGACGCCGGTGGCGACATCGACGAAGGCGTGGTCGCAGCCGGTGGCGCGCAGCCGGCCGAGGTCGGCCTCGGTGAAGCACTGGTACTTGCCGACGAGGGCGGCCGGAAAGTCGACGTACCCGATCGCGCCCGAGGCCACGAGATCGGACAGAGGCAGAGCCGCTTCGCCGCGAGCCGCACGGGCCGCATTGACAACGGCGAGGGCGACGTCGTTGAAGGGCTGGGCCCGGCCGCTGCCGAGGTTGAAGATGCCGCTCGCTTCCGGGTGCGCGAAGAACCAGAGATTGACGGCGACGACATCGCCGACAAAGACGAAGTCGCGTGCCTGCTCGCCCGCCGCGTAGCCGCCGTAGGCACCGAACAGCCTGACGCGGCCCTCGGCGCGCAGTTGCTGCACGTGATGGAAAGCCACCGACGCCATCCGCCCCTTGTGCTGCTCGTGCGGGCCGTAGACGTTGAAATAGCGAAAGCCGGCGACCTGCGCCGTGGCGCCCGGCAGCATGCGGCGCACGACGTTGTCGAACAGCAGCTTCGAGTAGCCGTAGACGTTGAGTGGATGCTCGAACGCCGGGTCTTCGCGAAAGGTGGATGAACCGCCATAAGTCGCTGCCGACGATGCATAGAGCAGGCGCACGCGCTGGGCCTGGCAGGCGTCGAGCAGCGTCTTCGAGTCGCGGTAGTTGAGGTCGAGCATGAGCCGGCCGTCGTGCTCCATGGTGTCGGAGCAGGCGCCTTCGTGGAACACGCAGTCGATCGTGCCGAGCTCGCCGCGAGCGAAGCGGCCGTAGAAGTCGCGGCGGTCGAAGTAGTCGCTGATCGAGGCGCCGGCCAGATTGGCGAACTTGGCGCCGTCGGTGAGGTCGTCGACGGCGATGACGTCGTCGATGCCGATGGCGTTGAGGCCGCGCACGAGATTGGCCCCGATCATGCCGGCGGCGCCGGTGACGACGACTCTCATCGCGGCGACTCGGCTGGGAAGAGCTCGTCGTAGGCGACGCTCGCGGT
>JAYTYH010000034.1:0-1688 GCA_043742485.1 Rhizobacter sp. | reverse complement strand
CGACGAGACGGAACGCGCGAAACGGGTCGGCTGGGGCGATCGGCCTCGCACCGGAGACGGCGGCGATGCACTCGCGGACCCTCCCGAGCCGCTCGGCGGTCCAGCCGGGCAACACGGCAGCCCAAGCCGACGGCAGCGAGGCGAACACCACCTCGAGATCGGCGGCGGTCACGCGAACAGCCGCGACAGCGCCGGACCGGGTTCCGGCGCGCGCATGAAAGCCTCGCCGACGAGGAAGGCCTGGACGTGGGCGGCACGCATGCGGGCGACATCGGCCGCGTCGAGGATGCCGCTCTCGGTGATGGCGATGCGGCCGGCCGGCAGCCGCGGCAGTAGCCGTAGCGTCGTCTCGAGCGAGACCGCGAAGCTGCGCAGATCGCGGTTGTTGATGCCGATCAGCGGCGTCTTCAGGCGCAGCGCGCGGTCGAGCTCGTGCTCGTCGTGCACCTCGACCAGCACGCTCATGCCGAGCGACGCTGCCGTGGCCTCGAAATCGCGCATCTCGGCGTCGTCGAGAACCGCGGCGATGAGAAGCACGGCATCGGCGCCGATCGCCCGCGATTCGAAGAGCTGCCAGGCGTCGATCATGAAATCCTTGCGCAGCACGGGCAGCGCACACGCGGCGCGCGCCTCGCGAAGGAAGGCCGCGGAACCCTGGAAGAACGACGCGTCGGTAAGGACGCTCAGCGCCGCAGCGCCGTGCGCGCCATAGCTCTGCGCGATCGCTGCCGGCTCGAAGTCCTCGCGCAGCACGCCCTTGCTGGGACTCGCCTTCTTGATCTCGGCGATCACGGCGGACTCGCCGCGGCCGATGCGCTCGCGCAGCGCCGCCGTGAAGTCGCGCTGGCCGCCGAGCGCTTCGGCGTCCAGGCGCATCGAGGCGAGGTCGCGCAAGCGCTGGCCGGCGGCCACCTCGTCGCGCTTGACGGCGACGATCCTGCGCAGGATGTCGCTCGCCGGCGCCTGGCCTGTGGTTGCGTCGCTCACGGCGTCAACCCGCGGCCCGCTGCGACTTCGCGAAAGCGATGAACGCGTCGAGCCGGGCCCGGGCGCGGCCCGACGCGATCGCGTCGAGCGAGGCGGCGACGCCGGCCTCGATGCTCGGCACGACGTTGGCCGCGTACAGCGCCGCGCCGGCGTTGAAGGCGACAATGTCGCGCGCCGGGCCACGCTCGTCGGCAAGCACAGCCTGGAGCATCGCCATCGACTGCGCCGGCGTCTCCACGCGGAGGGCCCGGTTGCTGGCCATCGTGAAGCCGAAGTCTTCGGGATGGATCTCGTACTCGCGGATCTCGCCGCCAATCAGTTCGCCGACCAGCGTGGCGGCGCCGAGCGAGACCTCGTCCATGCCGTCGCGGCCGTAGACGACGACGGCGTGCTCGGCGCCGAGGCGCTGCAGCGCCCGCACCTGGATGCCGACGAGGTCGGGGTGGAACACACCCATCAGGATGTTCGGTGCGTCGGCTGGATTGGTGAGCGGACCCAGGATGTTGAAGATCGTGCGCACGCCCAGCTCGCGCCGCACCGGGCCGACGTTCTTCATCGCCGGATGGTGGTTGGGCGCGAACATGAAGCCGATGCCGGTGGCCTCGATCGAGGCCGCCACTTCCTGCGGCGTGAGGTCGAGCGGCAGGCCGAGCGCTTCGAGCACGTCGGCGCTGCCCGACTTGCTCGAGACGCTGCGGTTG
>JAYTYH010000033.1:0-2375 GCA_043742485.1 Rhizobacter sp. | reverse complement strand
GGCCGAGCGACTTGCGCAGACCGAGGATCGCCTGCTCGGGTCGCAGCGCGCGCTCGAGCTTGTCGTACTTCCAGTCGCCGACCGCGCCGAACAGCACGGCGTCGGCGGCCTTGGCCAGTGAAAGCGTCGCCTCCGGCAACGGATGGCCGTGCGCTTCGTAGGCGGCGCCGCCGACCAGGGAATGCTCGGTCTCGAAGCGCAGGTCGAGGGCGCGGAGCACCCGCTCGGCCTGGGCGACGATCTCGGTGCCGATGCCGTCGCCGGCCAGGATCGCGATTTTCATCCCTGACCGTCCCGAGCGGACGCCGCCCGCTCGACCAGCACCTTCTCGCACAGCTTGAAGGCCACGTAGCAGGCGGCCGCGAAGTAGCCGGAAGCGCCGATCTCCGCGAGCTGCTGCAGGCCGCCCTCCCGCGCCGCCTCGAGACCATGCGTGCCGAGATACTCGAGGTTGGCGCCGAGCAGATGCAGCAGGTTGAGCGAGATCAGGCCGAACAGGACGAAGCTCACGCCCATCAGGATGAAGGCGAGCCACCAGTGGCGCCAGAGGAAGGCGTAGAGCCGACTGCGCATCACGGCCGTGTCAGATGCGGCGCGCCAGCCATGGCCGGGTGCGCAGTCGCTCGTCCTCGAAGGCGCGGATCCGGTCTGCGTGGCGCAAGGTCAGCGCGATGTCGTCGAAGCCGCCCAGCAGGCAGTACTTTCGGAACGGCTCGACCTCGAAGCCGAGCTCGGTGCCGTCGGGCTTGACGACGACCTGGCGCTCGAGATCGATCGTCAGGCGATAGCCGACGAAGGCCTTGGCCTCGTCGAACAGAACCGCCACCTGGTGCGCCGAAAGCGCGATCGGCAACAGCCCGTTCTTGAAGCAGTTGTTGAAGAAGATGTCGGCGTAGCTCGGCGCGATCAGCGCGCGAAAGCCGTATTGCTGCAAGGCCCAGGGCGCGTGCTCGCGCGACGAGCCACAGCCGAAGTTCTTGCGCGCCAGCAGGACCGAGGCTCCCCGATAGCGCGGCTGGTTCAGCACGAACTCGGGATTGGGGCGGCGCGAGGCCGGGTCCTGCCCGGGCTCGCCGGGGTCGAAATAGCGCCAGGCGTCGAACAGGTTGGGTCCAAAGCCCGACTTGCGGATCGATTTCAGGAACTGCTTGGGAATGATCGCGTCGGTGTCGACGTTCTCGCGGTCCATCGGGGCCACCAGGCCCTTGTGCACGGTGAAGGCTTGCATGTCCGGGTGCTTTCTGTCGTTCGTTCGGTCGGGCGGGTCAGGCGAGGCGGCGCACGTCGACGAAATGGCCTTGCATCGCCGCCGCAGCGGCCATCGCCGGGCTGACCAGGTGCGTGCGGCCGCCGGCGCCCTGCCGGCCTTCGAAGTTGCGGTTGCTGGTCGAGGCGCAGCGCTCGCCGGGCTCCAGCCGGTCGGCGTTCATCGCCAGGCACATCGAGCACCCCGGCTCGCGCCATTCGAAGCCGGCGGCCTTGAACACCTGGTCGAGCCCCTCGCGCTCGGCCTGCTCCTTGACCAGCCCCGAGCCGGGCACCACCAGCGCCAGCCTGATGTTCGGCGCGATGTGCCCACCCATGCGGCGCACCACGGCGGCAGCGGCGCGCATGTCCTCGATGCGGCTGTTGGTGCACGAGCCGATGAAGATCTTGTCGAGATGGATGTCGGCGATCGGCTTGTTCGGCTCCAGCCCCATGTAGACCAGCGCGCGCTCGATCGCCTCGCGCTTGCCGGCGTCCTTTTCGCGGTCGGGGTCGGGCACGCGGCCGTCAATGGAAACCACCATCTCGGGCGAGGTGCCCCAGCTGACCTGCGGGCGAACCTGCGCCACGTCGAGATCGACCACCGCGTCCCAGTGCGCGTCCGGGTCGGAGCGCAGCGTGCGCCAGTACGCCGCGGCCTGCTCGAACTCGGCGCCCGTGGGTGCGAACAGCCGGCCGCGCACGTAGTCGATGGTCTTTTCGTCGACGCCGACCAGGCCGGCACGCGCGCCGGCCTCGATGGTCATGTTGCACACCGTCATGCGGCCTTCGATGCTCAGCGCGCGGATCGCGCTGCCGCCGAACTCGATCGTGTAGCCGGTGCCGCCGGCGGTGCCGATCTTGCCGATGATGGCCAGCGCAATGTCCTTGGCGGTGCAGCCGAGCGGCAGGCTGCCCTCGACGTTGATGAGCATGTTTTTGGCCTTGCGCGCCAGCAGCGTCTGCGTCGCCAGCACGTGCTCCACCTCGCTGGTGCCGATGCCGTGCGCCAGCGCGCCGAAGGCGCCGTGCGTGCTGGTGTGGCTGTCGCCGCAGACGACGGTCATGCCCGGCAGCGTGGCGCCGCTCTCGGGGCCGATGACGTGGACGATGCCCTGGCGCTTGTCGAG
>JAYTYH010000032.1:0-1747 GCA_043742485.1 Rhizobacter sp. | reverse complement strand
GGCGCACAGCGTGCGCGAGGTCTACATCACGCTGCCACTGAGCTCACAGCCGCGCATCGTCGAGCTGCTCGACCAGCTGCAAGGCACCACCGCCTCGCTCTTCTTCGTGCCCGACATCTTCGGCATCAGCATCATCCAGGGCCGGCTACAAGACATGAACGGCGTGCCCGTCGTCGGCATCTGCGAGACGCCTTTCACCGGTACCAACCTGCTCGTCAAGCGGCTGAGCGATGTCGTTCTCGCGTCCGCGATCGTCGTGCTCATCTCGCCGCTTCTCCTCGCCATCGCGATCGGCATCAAGCTGAGCTCGCCCGGCCCGGTGATCTTCAAGCAGCGCCGCAACGGACTCGACGGCGACGAGATCGTGGTCTACAAATTCCGCTCGATGACCACGCAGGACGACGGCCCGGTCGTCGTGCAAGCGACGCGCAACGACCCGCGCGTGACGCGCTTCGGCGCCTTCCTGCGCTCGACCTCGCTCGACGAACTGCCGCAGTTCTTCAACGTCCTGCAGGGCACGATGAGCATCGTCGGGCCGCGGCCGCATGCTGTCACCCACAACGACGCCTACCGGCAGATCATCAAGGCCTACATGGTGCGGCACAAGGTCAAGCCGGGCATCACCGGCTGGGCCCAGATCAACGGCCAGCGCGGCGAGACCGACACCATCGAGAAGATGCGGGTCCGGGTCGAATACGACCTCGAATACCTGCGCAACTGGTCGCTCGGACTCGACCTGAGAATCATCGTCGGAACGATCCGGGTGCTGTTCTTCGACCGTCACGCGTACTGAACTGGAGAGATGAGATGAGATTGAAAAGAAAAGCGCAGCCCACCGGCGCGATCGGCCACTGGCTCGTCTCCCTGCCGCTGGCGCTGACCGGCGCCGCGGCCGTGGCGCAAGACACCGGGTCGTCGGGAGCCGGCGGTCTGGCTGTCGACACGAGCCCGTACTACCTCGGCGCCAGCCAGACTTTCACGCACGAGTCCAACGCCTACCGCGTGCCGTTCGGCGCATCCGACACCTACTCGACGACAACGCTGCTCGCCGGATTCGATCAGCCGATCAGCCGGCAGCGCTTCTTCGGCACCGCCAGCGTCGGCGTCAACCGCTACTTCAACCAGAGCCAGCTCAACAACACAAGCTACGACCTCGCCACCGGCGTCAACTGGTCGACGATCTGGCGCCTGGCCGGCAACGTCACGGCCACGCTCGACCAGCGCCTGGTGGCGCCAACGGCAACCGTCGCGGCGCCGGTGTCGACGCGCAATCTCGAGAAGCGCCAAAGCATTTCCGGGCTGGCGCGCTGGGGCGGCGACGCCGCGATCTCGCTCGAGGGCCGGCTCGGCTACTCGGCAGTCGACTACTCGGCGCCGGCGTACGTGGCTTCGGAGTCGAAGAACGAGACCGGCAGCTTCGGCGTGTTCTATCGGCCCGGCAGCCAGACCCGCGTCGGCTTGGCGGTTCGTGTCGACCGCACACGCACGCCACAAGCCATCGTCCTCAGCGACGGCAGCTACCAAAGCAACGAGACCCGCGGCCGCAATCTCGACCTGCTCGGCGAGTACAACAACGGCAGCAACATCAATGCGTCAGGCCGGCTCAGCCTGACGCGCCAGCGCAACTCCAGCGTCAACAACGCCGACTTCTCCGGGCTGACGGGCGGTGTCAACCTCGGCTACCGCGCCACCGGCAAGCTGGCGTTCAATCTCGCCGCCTCGCGCGACGCCGGCTTCAACTCGACGA
>JAYTYH010000031.1:0-3406 GCA_043742485.1 Rhizobacter sp. | reverse complement strand
GCAGGAAGCTGACGAAGTTCGAGATGCCGACGATGTCGATGGCGCCGGCAATGCGGTCGGAGTAATGGGTGGCCACGGCCAGGCTCATGTAGCCGCCGTAGCTGCCGCCCGCGACCAGCACGCGCGAGGCGTCGAGGTCCGGCTGCGTCGCGATCCAGTCGAGCAGGGCGCCGATGTCCTTGACGGAGTCTTCGCGCTTCATGCCGTCGTCAAGCGACAGGAAGGTCTTGCCGAAGCCCGACGAGCCTCGCACGTTCGGGCGGATGACGACGATGCCGAGCTCTTCGACGAAGTAGTTGGAGCGGCCGAGAAAACCGAAGCGCGCCTGCCCTTCCGGCCCGCCGTGAATGTCGATCAACACCGGCCGCTTGCCGGTGAAGCGCGCCGGCGGCCGTGCCAGCAGGCCGGAGATCTCGCGGCCGTCGAAGCTCTTCCAGCGCACGATCTTCTGCTCCCCGGAAGCCGCGGTCGACGCTGCCGCAGGTGCCGGTTCGGCCCAGCGACGCAGCGCCCCGGTGGCTGGATCAAGCACGCCGACGACGCTCGGGCTGCGGCTGTCGGTCAGGCCGACGGCGAGCGTGGCCAGCTTCGGATGGAACTCGGCGGCGACGATGCTGCCCGCAGGAACGCTCGGCGTCGGCAACTCGTCGAAGGTGTCGGCGTCGAAGAAGCGCAACTCGTTGCGACCGTCGACATTGGCGCGCACCGCGAGCAGGCGGCCGGTCACATCGAGGCTGACGCCGGCGATGTCCCAGGCGATTCGGCGGGTGACGCGGGTGACGCTGGCGTCGGCGAGCCGGTAGAACATGAGCTCCCGGAACTCGCCGGCGCGGTCGCTGAAGAAGAAGAAGCCGGAGTCGTCGCGTTTCCAGAGGCTGGCCAGATGCGTGGCAGGCGAAGCGCCGGCAGCCGGCAGCAACTGCTGGCGCTGGCCGCTGGCGAGGTCGAGCAACCAGACCTGCGACTCGGCGGCCGAGAGGTAGCGCGTCAGGGTGATGCGGCGGTCGTCCCAGGCCACGCCGTCGACGCTCCAGCCACCGCCCGGCAACTCGGCGACGCGGCGGCGCGCTTGCGGCTGCATCGGGTCGACGAGGCTCAGCGTCTGGGCGATGGCGTCGCGACTGCGGCCGGCTGCGGTCCGGTCGAGCGGCACCGACAGATAGAGCAGGCGGCTCGAGCCGTGCAGCCACATCTGCATGTCGTGGCGTTGTCCGGCCTCGGTGATCGGTGTGCTCTGCCGGCCGGGCAGGTCGAGGCGATAGAGCTGCGCCGCTTCGTCGCCGCCGCTGCTGCGTTCGTAAACGACGTAGGCGCCGGCGACGGGTTCGTAGGAGGCCTTGCGCACCGGATCGGCAAAGGTGGTCAGCAACTCGGCTTCGGCGCGCGCCGAGGTGAGCCGGAAGATTTGCGTCGTGTCGACGCCGCGCGGGCGCGAGGCGACCAGCATCTCGGCGCGCAGCGGATGCCAGTCGACGAAGGCCTGGCTGCGGAACTCGGTGTACCGCGCGACCTGCGCCACGACGCTGGCCGGGATCGGCGGGATGCCTTCGATGTGCAGGTTGGCGTTGGCCGCGACGATGGCGCCGGTCGTGCCCGGTGTCGTCGTTGCACCGTCTGCCGTCTCCTGGGGCGGCGAGCTCGTTGGCGGCGTCGCCAGGCCCGCGCAGGCGGTCAGCAGTGCGACGACGACCGACCCGCCGACCGCCCGCGCCAGCCGTGCTGCCAGGCACGCTGATACCGGCACGGGTGGCGCCGCGCTCATGGGTCGCGCACGTCGGCGACCGGCGTCTCGCCGAAGTCGCTGCGTTCGAGGTAGGCAAGCACGCGGGCCGCGGCGTCGTCGGCCGAGGCGAGCTGGCCGCCTTCTTTCAGGCGAACGAAGGCATCGTGGTCAGGAAAGCCGGGCCCGGCGGCGGCACGCAGTTGAACTTGCATGTCGGTGTCGACGACGCCGGGCGCGAGCGAGACGACGCGGGCGCCGTGGCCGATGCCGATGCCGGCCTGCTCCAGTGCCAGCGCGCGCGAGAGGTGGTCCATGCCGGCCTTGGCCGCGCAGTAGGTCGCCTGGCCGGCCATGGCGCGGCGGCCGAGACCCGACGAGACGTTAAGGATGCGGCGGTCGGCCGGCCACGACGCGGTCGCGCGCAGGAATGCCGCACAGAGCAACAACGGCGCTTCGAGGCCGACCCGCAAGGCGGCGGCGAGATCGGCTGCCGCTGCGTCCTGAAGCGACCCGACCGGCGCCAGCGCGCCGGCGTTATTGATCAGCGACGCCGAGGCGAACCGCGCCGGGTCGACGGCACCGAGCCAGGCCTCGAGGCGGGCCGACACCGGCGCCGCGTCGGCGAGGTCGACGCGCCACTGTTCGAGCGTGGCGCCGGCATCGTCGGCAGCGGTGGCGAGCGCGGCGTCGGACTGTCGCGACAGGCAAATCAATGTGTGCTCCGGCGCAAGCAGTCGCCTCGCCATCGCGGCGCCAAGGCCGCGCGAGGCGCCCGTCAGGACGAAGAGACGCAACTGCATCGGCGCCCGAAACCCGGCGTCAGCAGCGGCGATCGTCGCGGTCTGTGGCGGTGGCGATCAGGCCGCGCGGGCGAAGGCCGGTGCCGACTGCTGGATGCCGGCGATGGCCCACTCGTGGCTGCCATCGGCCGGCTTGACCAAGTGCCAGATCTCGTCGAACGGCTCGGCGACGGTGTCAGCCTCTTCGCGGATCAGGCCGTGGAAGCGGACGCTGACGATCTGGCGCTCGGCTTCGGTCGCGACGTCGAGCACTTCGGCGTCGACACGGACGACGTCGGTGCGCTGCGCGGCGGCACCGCGGTCCTGCAGATCGAGCTTGACGCTGGCGAACATCTCGGGCGTGGTGAAGGCGCGCAGATCGGTGAGGTCGCCCGAATCGTTGGCCGCCTGCATGCGGATGAAGATCATCTTGGCGATGCGCTCGAAGCCGGCGACGTCGAAGTCGGCCGGCAAGGTGGCAGCGGCCGCGGGCACGGCCACCGCGCCGAAGGCAGCAACGGAAGTCGAGCCGCCGCCGACGGGCAGGCCGCGGAACTCGGCCGGGCGCTCGTCGACGAACGACACCGGTGCTGCCGGGCGCGGCGTGGCTGCGCTCGTGTCGGCACCGGCGGTGGCGCCGGCGAGCGACATGCCGCCGTTCGACGCGGCGCCATTGGCCGGCATGAAGCGGCGCATCAGCATGCGGATCACGAAGAACGCGACCGCTGCGAGCAACAGCAGCATGACGATGTTGCCGAAGCCTTCGCCGAAGCCGAGGTGGCTCATCAACGCGGCGATGCCGAGACCGGCGGCGAGGCCGGCGATCGGGCCGAGCCACGAGCGCTTGCCGGCAGCGGCGGCCGGGGCGGCAGCGGCGGCAGGCGTTGCGGCCGGCGCCGTTGCC
>JAYTYH010000030.1:0-11971 GCA_043742485.1 Rhizobacter sp. | reverse complement strand
TCGACGATCGCAGTGCTGTTCGGCGGCCGCATCGCCGAAGAGGTGTTCATGCACCAGATGACTACGGGTGCCAGCAATGACTTCGAGCGTGCGACCTCGATCGCTCGCGACATGGTCACGCGCTACGGCATGAGCGACGAGCTCGGCCCGATGGTCTACGCCGAGAACGAAGGCGAGGTCTTCCTGGGTCGTTCGGTCACCAAGACGACGACGATGTCCGAGGAGACCATGCGCAAGGTCGACGCCGTGATCCGCCGCATCATCGACGAGCAATACGCGGCTGCCCGCAAGCTCATCGAGGACAACCAGGACAAGATCCACGCGATGGCCAGCGCCTTGCTCGAATGGGAGACCATCGACGCCGATCAGATCGACGACATCATGTCCGGCAAGCCGCCGCGCATCCCGAAGGACTGGACGCCGCCGGCGATCAAGACCACGGCCGGTGTGCCGCCCGTGACGCCCGGGAATACGCCTGCCGCGGCCTGACGCGGCTCATGACGCACTGGTCGACAACGGGGCTTCGGCCCCGTTTTTCTTGGTTCTTCCGGTTTTCGCTCGCGTGATCTGGCAGGCCGGGCGCTTTCGTCTCGATCTGAAGCGGCCGCAGGTGATGGGCATCGTCAACGTCACGCCCGATTCGTTCTCCGACGGCGACCCGCACATGACCGCGGCGCGGGCCATCGCCAGCTGCGAGCGTCTGCTCGCGGAGGGCGCCGACCTGCTCGACCTCGGCGGCGAGTCGAGTCGGCCGGGTGCCGAGCCGATCAGCGTCGAAACCGAACTGGCGCGCGTGCTGCCCGTGCTTCGTGCCGCCGTAACGCTCGGCTGCGCCGTCTCAATCGACACCGCCAAGCCCGAGGTGATGCGCGCCGCGCTCGATCTCGGCGCCGACATCGTCAACGACATCGGCGCGTTGCGTGCGCCGGGCGCCCTCGCCGCAGTGTCGGCGCACCCGACCTGCGGCATCTGCCTCATGCACATGCGCGGCACGCCACAGACGATGCGCGAGCAGACCGACTATGCCGACGTCGTCGCCGAAGTCACACGCTTCCTGCGTGAGCGAGTCGATTGCGCGGTGGCGGCCGGCATCGACGCCGCGCGCATCGTCGTCGACGCCGGCATCGGCTTCGGCAAGACGCCGGCACAGAACCTGATGCTGCTCGAACGGCAGCGCGAGCTGCTCGCAGCGGGTCGACCGCTGCTGGTCGGCTGGTCGAGGAAGTCGACGCTGGTCGGGCTGGCCGGTGCTGCCCGGACGCGGCCTGCGGAGCGCTCGGCGGCGCAGAGGGCGGCGCTCGATGCCGCCAGCGTCGCCGCCGCCGTGCTGGCCGTGCAGCGAGGCGCGAGCGTCGTTCGCGTTCACGCGGTGGCAATGACGGTGGCTGCCCTCGCCGTCGTGCATGCGGCCTCCGCAGCCGCGGATAATCGCCCGGCACCGACATGAAGCGCACCTATTTCGGCACCGATGGCATCCGCGGCACGGTCGGCACCGCGCCGATCACGCCCGACTTCATGCTGCGGCTCGGCCACGCCGTCGGCCACGTCCTGAGGGCACGGCAGAAGCGGCCGACCGTCCTGATCGGCAAGGACACGCGCATCTCCGGCTACATGATCGAGTCGGCGCTCGAGGCCGGCTTCGCGTCGGCCGGCGTCGACGTGCTGCTCACGGGCCCGTTGCCGACGCCGGGTGTCGCCTACCTCACGCGCGCTCTTCGGCTCGACCTCGGCGTTGTCATCAGCGCTTCGCACAACCCTTTTCAGGACAACGGCATCAAATTCTTCTCGGCTCGCGGCGAGAAACTGCCCGATGCCTGGGAGCGGGAGGTCGAGACGGCGCTGACGGCCGAGCAGCGCTGGGTCGGCTCGTCCGAGCTCGGCAAGGCGCGCCGGCTCGACGACGCCAGCGGCCGATACATCGAGTTCTGCAAGAGCACCTTCAGCGGCGAGCTGTCGCTGAAGGGGCTGAAGATCGTCGTCGACGCGGCGCATGGCGCGGCCTACCACGTCGCGCCCGATGTCTTCCACGAGCTCGGCGCCGAGGTCGGGGCCATCGGCTGCAGCCCGGACGGCATGAATATCAACGCCGGCTTCGGCGCCACGGCGCCGGAGGCCCTGGTCGACGCCGTGCGCGCGCGCGGCGCCGACTACGGCATTGCCCTCGACGGCGACGCCGACCGGGTCCAGATGGTCGACGCCGCCGGCCGCCTCTACAACGGCGACGAGCTGCTCTACGTGATCGCCGCCGACCGCATCGACCAGGGCCGGGCGATGCCAGGTGTCGTCGGCACGCTGATGACGAACATGGCCATCGAGCTGGCGTTGCGCGCGCGTGGGCTCGACTTCGTGCGTGCCCAGGTCGGCGATCGCCACGTCCTCGAAGAGCTTCTGCGGCGTGGCTGGCAGCTCGGCGGCGAAGGCTCCGGCCACCTGCTCACGCTCGACCGCCACACCACGGGCGACGGCATCGTCAGTGCCCTCATGGTGCTGGAAGCGGCCGTGCGCTCGGGCCGCTCGTTGCCCGAGCTGCTCGCGGGCACCGAGCTGTTCCCGCAGACGATGATCAACGTCAAGGTGGCACCCGGGTCCGACTGGCAGGCGCGGCCGGCGTTAGCGGCATGCGTCGCGGCTGCGAAGGCCGAGCTCGGTGGTCAAGGTCGCATCCTCATTCGCGCCTCGGGCACCGAGCCGGTCGTGCGCGTCATGGTCGAGGCGCGCGATGCCGGGCAGGCCCGGCGCTGTGCGCAAAGCATCGCCGATTCGCTGGCCTGACACGAAAGAGGCCCTTGCGGGCCGAGTCACGCGGTTGTCATGCGATGTCATGCGATGTCATGCCCTTGTCATGGTCGCTGCATAGAGTGCGGCGCATCGGATCCACTCCAGGTGACCTCATGCACATCGTGTCCCGCTTCCTCCTCGTCGCCGCCACCGCCGTGGCCGCGTCGCCGGCCTTCGCCCAGGACGTCACCGGCGCCGGCGCCTCGTTCCCGGCCCCGGTCTACGCCAAGTGGGCCGACGCCTACAACAAGGCGACCGGCGTGCGCATCAACTACCAGTCGGTCGGCTCCGGCGCCGGCATCAAGCAGATCAAGGCCAAGACCGTCGACTTCGGCGCCTCCGACGCGCCGCTGAAAGACGACGAGCTCGCTGCCGACGGCCTGATCCAGTTCCCGATGGTGATCGGCGGCGTCGTGCCGGTCGTCAACATCGCCGGCGTCGCGCCCGGCAAGCTGCGCCTCACCGGCGCCGTGCTCGGCGACATCTACCTCGCCAAGATCACGAAGTGGAACGACGCCGCGATCACCGCGCTCAACCCTGGCCTCGCGCTGCCCGATGCGGCCATCGCCGTGGTACGTCGTGCCGACGGGTCCGGCACCAGCTTCAACTTCACGAACTACCTCTCCAAGGTCAATCCCGAGTGGAAGACGAAGGTGGGGGAGGGCACGGCGGTGAACTGGCCGGCCGGTGCCGGCGGCAAGGGCAACGAAGGCGTGTCGGCGTTCGTGCAACGCCTGCCGAACTCGATCGGCTACGTCGAGTACGCGTACGCCAAGCAGAACAAGATGTCGTACACGTTGCTGCAGAACCAGGGCGGCAACTACGTCGCGCCCGACGAGCTGACCTTCAAGGCCGCGGCCGCAAACGCCGACTGGAACCGCACCTTCTATCAGGTGCTGACCGGTCAGCCCGGCAAGGATTCGTGGCCCATCACGGCCGCGACGTTCATCCTCATGCACAAGGTGCAGGACAAGCCGGCCAACGCCACGCAGGCGCTGAAGTTCTTCGACTGGGCCTACGCCAGCGGCGACAAGATCGCCGACGACCTCGACTACGTGCCGATGCCCGACACCGTCAAGACGCTTGTACACAAGCTCTGGGCCGACAACCTGAAAGACGCATCGGGCAGGGCCGTCGCCACGAAGTAGGCTGCTCAGGCCGCACGCGAACCGCCTATTCACCGAACCCGGCGTTCCTTCGATGGCTGCTACATTGCCGGCGACTTCGTATCGAGACGCGACCACCATGGACCGGGCCACGCCGAGCGGGCGACCACAAGCGCCGAAGCGCTCTCTGCCCTGGGCCGACACCGCCTTCTCGGTGCTGGCGCACGGCGCCGCCTGGCTGACGCTGGCGCTTCTGGCCGGCATCATCGCGTCGCTCGTGATCGGCGCCGCCCCGGCAATCAAGGAATACGGCCTCGGCTTCCTGTGGTCGACCGACTGGGACCCGGTCAAGAACAAGTACGGCGGCCTGGTGATGATCTACGGCACGCTGATGACGTCGTTCATCGCCTTGCTGATCGCGGTGCCCGTGAGCTTCGGCATCGCTCTCTTTCTCACAGAGCTTTCGCCATCGTGGCTGAAGCGCCCGCTAGGCACGGCGATCGAGCTGCTCGCCGCGGTGCCGTCGATCGTCTACGGCATGTGGGGCCTGCTCGTCTTCAGCCCGGTGCTCGCGCGCTTCGTGCAACAGCCGCTACAGGCCGCCTTCGCCGGCGTGCCCGTTCTCGGCGGCCTGGTCTCGGGGCCGCCGGTCGGCATCGGCATCCTGTCGGCGGGGATCATCCTCGCGATCATGATCATCCCGTTCATCGCCGCGGTGATGCGCGACGTGTTCGAGGTCACGCCCGGCCTCCTCAAGGAGTCGGCCTACGCGCTCGGCTCGACGACGTGGGAGGTGATGTACCGCGTTGTCCTGCCGTACACGAAGACGGGCGTCGTCGGCGGCATCATGCTCGGCCTTGGCCGCGCCCTCGGCGAGACGATGGCGGTGACCTTCGTCATCGGCAACCAGAACCAGCTGAATTCGCTGTCGCTGTTCGAGGCTGCCAACAGCATCACCTCGGCGCTCGCCAACGAGTTCGCCGAAGCCGGCGAAGGTCTGCATCAGGCCTCGCTGATCTATCTCGGCCTGGTGCTGTTCTTCATCACCTTCGTGGTCCTGGCTTGCTCGAAACTGCTGCTCGCGCGACTCAAGCGCGGCGAGGGCACGCGGACATGAGCGCTGTTCTGCCCTCGTCGGCGTTGTCACCGCACGAGGCGGCTCGCCGTCGCCAACACCTTTCCAGGAAACGCGTCAACAAGGTGGCGCTGGCGTTGTCGCTGGCGGCGATGGCGTTCGGTCTGTTCTGGCTCTTCTGGATCCTGTTCGAGACCGTTCGGCTCGGCATCGGTGGCCTCAGCCTCTCGCTCTTCACGCAGATGACACCACCGCCGCAGAGCGAAGACGGCGGCCTCGCCAATGCCATCTTCGGCTCGGTGACGATGGTCTCGCTGGCGACGCTGCTCGGCACGCCCATCGGTGTGCTCGCAGGCATCTATCTCGCCGAGTACGGCCAGAAGACCTGGCTTGGCAGCGCCACCCGCTTCATCAACGACATCCTGCTTTCGGCTCCGTCCATCGTCGTTGGCCTGTTCATCTACTCGGCGGTGGTCGCTCCCATGAAGGGCTTTTCGGCCTTCGCCGGCATCCTGGCGCTGGCGCTGATCGTGATTCCGGTCGTTATCCGCACCACGGAGAACATGCTGACTCTGATCCCGAGCGGCCTGCGTGAAGCGGCCTATGCGCTCGGCACGCCGAAGTGGAAGGTGATCCTCATGATCACGCTCAAGGCCGCCCGTGCCGGCGTTGTCACGGGCGTCCTGCTGGCGTTGGCACGCATCGCCGGCGAGACCGCACCACTGCTCTTCACCGCGCTCTCGAACCAGTTCTGGACCAGCAACCTGTCGCAGCCTATGGCCAGCCTGCCGGTGACGATCTTCAAGTTCGCGATGAGCCCCTACGAGAACTGGCAACAGCTCGCCTGGGCCGGTGTGTTCCTCATCACGCTTGGCGTGCTGGTGCTCAACATCCTCGCCCGCATCTTCTTCCGTACGCGCGTCTGATCAGGACCCACCCGATGCCCCTCGCCGCCACTGCCACCCCAGGCCCATCCAAGATCTCGGTGCGTGGGCTCAACTTCTACTACGGCAGCTTCCACGCCCTGAAGAACATCAGCCTCGAAGTGCCGGAGAAGAAGGTCACCGCTTTCATCGGCCCGTCGGGCTGCGGCAAGTCGACGCTGCTGCGCACCTTCAACCGCATGTTCGAGCTCTACCCCGAGCAGCGCGCAGACGGCGAGATCATGCTCGACGGTGAGAACATCCTTGTCTCGAAGCTGGATGTTTCGCTGCTGCGCGCCAAGGTCGGCATGGTGTTTCAGAAGCCGACACCGTTCCCGATGTCGATCTACGACAACGTCGCTTTCGGCGTCAAGCTGTTCGAGACGCTGCCGCGGGTCGAGATGGACGAACGCGTCGAGTGGGCACTCAAAAAGGCCGCACTCTGGGGCGAAGTGAAGGACAAGCTCGGCCAGAGCGGCGCCGGCCTCTCCGGCGGTCAGCAGCAGCGCCTCTGCATCGCCCGCGGCATCGCCATCAAGCCGGAGGTGCTGCTGCTCGACGAGCCCTGTTCGGCGCTCGATCCCATTTCCACGGGCAAGATCGAGGAACTGATCCACGAGCTGAAGAACGACTACACCGTCGTCATAGTCACCCACAACATGCAGCAGGCGGCGCGCAGCTCCGACTACACGGCCTACATGTACCTCGGCGACCTCATCGAGTTCGGTCCGACTTCTGACGTCTTCATGCGACCGAAGAAGAAGGACACCGAGGACTACATCACCGGGCGCTTCGGCTGAACGTGGCTGCTGCGTCCAAGGAATCTTCATGAACGATCGTCATCTCTCGACCCAGTTCGACGCCGAGCTCAGCGGCATCTCCACGCGGGTGCTCGAAATGGGCGGCATGGTCGAGTCGCAGGTCGAGCGTGCCGTCTATGCGCTCACCCACTTCAGCAGCGACATCGCCGCGCAGGTGCTGGAGGTCGAGGCGCGCGTCAACGCCACCGAGGTCGAGATCGACAACGACCTGTCGACCATCATCGCGCGGCGCCAACCGACGGCGCGCGACCTGCGCCTGCTGATCGCGATCTCTAAGACCATTGCCAATCTCGAGCGCGTCGGCGACGAAGCGGCGCGAATCGCGCGCACGGTGCAGCGGCTCGTGAACTCCGGCGTCTCGACGCGGTTGCGCCTGCCCGTCAACGACCTCGCCTACGAGTCGGAGCTGGCCGTCTCGCAGCTCCGCAAGGCGCTCGACGCCTTCGCCCGGCTCGATGTGGAGCGTGCGGTCGAGGTATTGAAGAAAGACGACCTCATCGACCAGGAGTTCGAAGGCCTGCTGCGCAAGCTCATCACGTTCATGATGGAAGACGCGCGCACGATCTCGTCGAGCATCGATCTGATCTTCGTCGCCAAGGCGATCGAGCGCGTTGGCGACCATGCCAAGAATCTCGCCGAGCAGATCATCTACATCGTCAAGGGCACCGACGTGCGCCACAACCCGATCGGCACGGTCGAGGATATGGTGCGCTAAGCGCCGGAGCGAAGCGGAGCAACGAATGAGCAGGATCCTTGTCGTCGAAGACGAACCCGCGATCGCCGAGCTGATCGCGCTCAACCTGCGTCACGCCGGTTTCGAGGTGACGATCGCGGCCGATGGCGAAGAGGCCCAGGCGGCAGTCGATGGCGTGTTGCCGAGCCTCGTCATCCTCGACTGGATGTTGCCGGGGCAGAGCGGTCACTCGCTGGCGAAGTCGTGGCGCGCCCAGCCGCGAACGCGCGGCCTGCCGATCATCATGCTGACGGCGCGGGCCGAAGAGGCCGACAAAGTCTCGGGCCTGGAAGCCGGCGCCGACGACTACCTCACGAAGCCGTTCTCGGCGGCCGAGTTGCTTGCGCGGATCCGCGCCGTGCTCAGGCGCCGCGCGCCCGACGCGCTCGACGCCGCGGTCGAGGTCGGCGGCCTGACGATCAACCCGGCGACCCGGCGGGTCAGCCGCGCGGGCCGCGAGGTTCGAATCGGCGGCACCGAGTTCAAGTTGCTCCACTTCCTGATGACGCATCCGGAGCGTGTTCACAGCCGCGCCCAGTTGCTGGATCGCGTCTGGGGTGACCATGTCTTCATCGAGGAGCGCACGGTCGACGTTCATATCAAGCGGCTGCGCGAGTCGCTGTCGCCGGTCGATTGCCAGCATCTGATCGAAACCGTACGCGGCGCTGGGTATCGACTGGCCAACCCGGTGCCGGCGGCAACGCCCTGAGCGCGCGGCCGGCCGCATTGCCATGAGCTGGTTGCTGCCGAGGTTTCTGGTCGGCCTGCTGGCGATGGTCGGGGGCGGTTTCATGGGCCTGGTCGTCGGTGGCAACCGTGCGGTTCTCGTCGGCGCCCTGGTCGCGGGCGTGGTCGGCTTTGCCTCGATCGTCGCCTTCGACTCGCTTCGCGGTTGGCGACTGATGCGCTGGTTGCGTGGCTCGCAGACCGACCTGGCGCCGCGCGATGCCGGCTTCTGGGGCGAGGTGTCGTACCGCGTCGAGCGCTCCTTGCGCGCTCTCGAACGCTCGGCCGATCTCGAGCGCGACCGACTGGCTCAGTTCGTGTCGGCCATGGAGGCGTCACCGAACGGCGTGCTGCTGCTCGATGCCAACGACCAGATCGAGTGGTGCAACGTGCGCGCCGCCGATCACTTCGGACTCGACCCGCAGCGCGACCGCCGCCAGCGCGTCACCAACCTCATCCGTGCGCCGGCATTCGTCGGCTATCTGCAGGCCGGCAACTTCGCCGAGCCGATCACCTTTGCGCAGCCGCATCGGCGGGGCTCGATCCAGGTGCTGATCCGACGCTACGGTACGGACTCCAAGCTCGTGCTCTCGCAAGACCTCACCGAGCGCGAGCGTGCCGACGCGATGCGGCGCGACTTCGTGGCCAACGTGTCGCATGAGATCCGCACGCCACTGACCGTGCTCTCGGGCTTTCTCGAAACGCTGCGCAACCTGCCGCTCACCGAGGTGGAGCGGCACCGCGTCGTGACGCTGATGTCGCAGCAGGCCGAGCGCATGGCCAACCTCGTCGGCGATCTGCTGACGCTGGCGCAGCTCGAAGGCAGCCCGCGTCCGACTGCGGATCGCTGGGTCGGCCTGGAGGCGGTGCTGGCACGGGTCGAGGCCGAAGCCAGGGCACTGTCGGCGGGCCGTCACACCATCACCTTTCATCCGGCCAATTCTGCCGAGATCGCCGGTACCGAAAGCGAACTGCAAAGCGCCATCGCCAATCTGGTCACAAACGCGGTGCGCTACACGCCCGACGGTGGCCGGATCGAACTCACCTGGGCCGTACTCGCCAACGGCGGCGGCGAGATCGCCGTGACCGACAGCGGCCGTGGCATCGCCCGCGAGCATCTCTCACGCCTGACCGAACGCTTCTACCGCGTCGACGGCAGCCGCTCGCGCGAGTCGGGTGGCACCGGCCTCGGACTGGCGATCGTCAAGCACGTCATCCAGCGCCACGGCGGCGAGCTCGACATCGCCAGCGAGCCGGGCCGGGGGTCGACCTTTCGCCTTTTGTTCCCGGCCGTGCGGGTCCGCGAGGCTCAAGACAGCGCGGCCCGCGCAGCGAGCGCGGAAGCAATCGCCCTCCAAACCCGTTAAAGGGGGCGAACGTCGGGGCGACTCGGCGGTCAGCGGGCCGGAACGCGCCGGTAAAGGTCGACGTCGTCGTCGTCGTTGCGATTGCGCCGCTCCCGGCCGATGAACTGCCACTGCGCCGAGGGCTTGCCCTGCGGCCGCGGAAGCATCAGCACGTCGCAACGCGTTTGCGACTCAGGCGTGACCGCGTCGAGGTGGTAGTGGCCGAGATATTCGAGCGCGACCACCTGCGCGCGCGCCATCCCGGGCGCGGCGACGCAGCCCTCGGCCGGCACCTGGCGCGCGATCCGCTGCACCATCGAGCGATAGCTGCGGGCGTTGTCGAGCGGCGGTAGCAGGAGCGTCATGACCAGGAGCCAGCAGAGGCTGACGCCGCCGGCCGGCAGCACGAGACTCTTCCAGAGCGGATGACGGCTGCGGCGGGTCCGCCAGCGCACGAGCCAGAGCCACGCCAGCGTGCCGAGGACGGCGAAGGTCAAGCCCGGCGCCGAGAAGCCGTGCACGAAGCCGGGCGAGAGTTTGGCGACGTTGGCCGCGAGTTGGGCCGGCACGCCGGTCTGGATCGCGACGTAGAAGACCCAACCGGTGGCCGCGGCGATGGTGAAGAAGAACACCGAGAACCAGTCGATCGCGGCGGCGGCGCCGCGCTCCAGGGTGGGCAGGGCGAAGGCGGCGAGGACGGCGAGGGCAGGCAAGGCGAGCATCAGCACCCGGTCAGGGCCTGCCATCGCGATCCAGACGGCGAGCAGCGCAGCCGCAGAGCCGAGCGGCACCGCGATGTGCGGGCTCGACAGGCGCCGCCGCCACTGCCAAAGCGTCCACAAGGCCAGTAGCCACGCCGGCCATGCGAACCAGACGATGGAGCGGGCAAGGCCGAGAGCCTGCTCAGCCGAGGTGTACTGACCGATCCGGTCGGCCCAGGCACCCAGCGCGGTGGCCGCGACGGCACCGAGCAACGCACCGGCGACGATGAACGCGAGCAGACGCGCCGTATCGAGCCGACGCGATAGCAACGTGACGACTGCACCGACCGCCGCGAGCAGCATCGCGATGCTGGGGGCGCCACTCGCTGCGAGTCCGATCAGGGCGAGGGCGGCGCAGGCGCCTCCGGTGTTCGGCCGCTGCGATGCGGAGGCGAGTCCGTAGAGATAGAGCGTCACGGCGGCCAGCTGTGCGAGCTCCGGTGTGGTCTCGTGGCCAAGCTGCAGCAAACCGAGCGACGCCACCAGCGCCAGCACGGCGCCGTCGGCGATGGCGCGGGCGTAGTCGACGGGCGCCGCTTCGCCACCGAAGGCGAAAGGCAGTGGCTGTGCCGATTCTGAGCGGGCGAGGTGATATGCCGCGTACCAGGTCAGCGCCAGCGCCACGGCGAGCAGCAAGGCGAAGGGCACGCGCGCGGCGAAGGCAGGATCCAGCCAGGGACTCAGCAGCTTGACGAAGGCGGCGCCGAGCCAATACGGCAGCAAGGCACCGTCGGCCGGAAGGCCGCCGACCGTCGGCGCGAGCCACGAGGTCTTGCCCTCGGCGAGGCCCAGCATGTAACCGAAGGCGGTGATGTCGGCGCTCTTCCACGGGTCGCGACCGAACAGGCCGGGCAGCACGTACACGGCACAGAGGATCAGCAACGCCGCTCGCGGCAGCGGCGCCGCTTCGCGTCGACTGACCAAGGCAGGATTGGGTGAATTCACGGTGGCTTCAGAGCGGGACGGCGAATGATGCAACAACGAAAAAGGCAGCCGAAGCTGCCTTTTTGTGAGGGCCGGACTGCGCCGCGCCTTACTTCTTCGCGCTCAGGTGCGCGAACTTGTTGCGGAACTTCTCGACCCGACCGCCCAGGGAGTCGACGCTCTTCTGGGTGCCCGTGTAGAACGGATGCGACTCGCTCGTGGTCTCGAGCTTGTACAGGGGAAGCTCGCGGCCGTCGTCCATCTTCACGGTCTCGCGCGTCTGGGCGCACGAGCGTGTGACGAACTTAAAGCCGTTGGACAGATCGACGAAGCAGACTTCGCGATATGCGGGATGGATGCCTTCTTTCATTGCAGACCTTTTGTTCGACCTTGTTGGCCGAGAGAGCCGGGAGCCACGCCTCGCCGGGGATCAGCGGCGCACTTTCCGAAAAACCCAAGATTATAGCGGTCAGCCACCCCGCCTCATCATGTCGAAGAAGTCGTTGTTGTTCTTGGTCGCTTTCATCTTCTCGAGAATGAATTCCATCGCCTCGACCTCGTCCATCGAATAGAGCAGCTTGCGCAGGATCCAGCTCTTCTGGAGGATCTCCGGCTTGAGCAGAAGCTCCTCGCGGCGCGTGCCTGACTTGTTGAGCAGGATCGACGGGTAGACGCGCTTTTCCGACATCCGGCGGTCGAGGTGGATCTCGCAGTTGCCGGTGCCTTTGAACTCTTCGTAGATCACCTCGTCCATGCGGCTGCCGGTCTCGACGAGTGC
>JAYTYH010000029.1:0-6571 GCA_043742485.1 Rhizobacter sp. | reverse complement strand
CGGCCGATCGGCACCATCGAGTCGATCGACTTCAGGCCGGTCTGCATCGGCTGGTCGACCGACTTGCGGGCGATCACGCCCGGCGCGATCTTCTCGATCGGCATCGACAGCTTGGCGTTGATCGGGCCCTTGCCGTCGATCGGGGCGCCGAGCGCATTGACGACGCGGCCCTTCAGCTCCGGACCGACCGGCACCTCGAGAATGCGGCCCGTGCACTTGACGGTGTCGCCTTCGGAGATGTGCTCGTACTCGCCCAGGATCACGGCACCGACCGAGTCGCGCTCGAGGTTGAGCGCCAGGCCGTAGGTCGCAGAGCCGTCGGGAGCGGCTGGGAACTCGAGCATCTCGCCCTGCATGGCCTCGGAGAGACCGTGGACGCGGCAGATGCCGTCGGTCACCGAGACGACGGTGCCTTCGTTGCGGATGTCGGCCGAGACGGCCAAGCCCTGGATGCGGCTCTTGATCAGCTCGGAAATTTCGGCGGGATTCAGTTGCATGTCGGGGCTCCGGTCCGCTGCGTCACGCAGGCGGGTTGAAATGCTGGAATGGAAGTGGCTGTCGACGGCGCCGCCTCAAGCGGTCAGCGCCGCCTTCATCTGGTCGAGCCGGGCGCGGATCGAGGTGTCGAGGACTTCGTCGCCGACGATGACGCGCACGCCACCGATCAGCTCCGGCACGACGACGACGCTGGTCTCGAGCTTGCGGGCGAAACGCTTTTCCATCGTCGCCTTGACGTCGGCGATCTGTGCGTCGCTGAGCGGGAAAGCGCTCTCGATCGTGGCCTGCGACGTGCCCATGCCGGCATCGACGAGGACCTGGAACTGCGCCGCGATTTCGGGCAACGCCGCCAGGCGGCCGTTCTCGATGACCATGCGCACGAGGTTCTTCGCGGCGGCGCCGAGCGGCGCGCCGGAAGGCGTCTTCGCCACCGAGGTCAGGACGTCGAACACGCTGACCGAGTCGGCCTTCGGGTCGTCGGCGAACTGGCGCATCTGCGGATTGGCCGCGACCTCCGCAAGAGCGCGGATCTCGCCGGCGAGCGCGGCCGCATCACCGCCTGCCGACGCCTTCATCAGCGCCTCGGCATACGGGCGGGCAATGGTGGCGATCTCAGCCATCGGTCAAAGCTCGGACTTGAGCTGCGTGAGCAGCGCTGCGTGCGTGGTCGCGTCGACTTCCTTGCGGAGGATCTGCTCGGCACCCTTGACGGCCAGCGCGGCGACCTGCTCGCGCAAGGTCTCGCGTGCCTTGGTCGACTCCTGGGCCGCCTCGGCGTGCGCGGCGGCGACGATCTTGACGCCCTCTTCGCTGGCACGCGACTTGGCCTCCTCGATCATCGAATGCGCCAGTCGCTCGGCATCGGCGAGGCGCTGGGCCGCGTCGGTGCGGGCCGACGACAGCTCGGCTTCGATGCGCTTGTTGGCCGTCGTCAGTTCGGCCTTGGCCTTGTCGGCGGCCGACAGGCCTTCGCGGATCTTGGCGGCACGGTCGTCGAGGGCCTTGGCCATCGGCGGCCAGATCGCCTTCATCGTGAACCAGACCAGGAGCAGGAACACGATCAACTGGATGATCAGGGTAGATGTGATGCTCACGTCGAAACCTCAGCGAGAGAAGGATCGGGTCCGGCCGCGCAGCGGCTGCCGAACCAGCGAATCACTTGGGCAGATTGGCGAGCTGGGCCAGGAACGGATTGGCCGTCGTGTACCAGAGCGCGATACCCGTGCCGATGATGAACGACGCGTCGATCAGACCGAGCAGCAGGAACACCTTGGTTTGCAGCACGCCCATCAGTTCGGGCTGGCGGGCCGCCGATTCCAGATACTTGCTGCCCATGATGCCGACGCCGACGCAGGCACCCAGGGCGCCGAGACCGATGATGAGACCGGCAGCAACCGCGACGAGACCGATGAGTTCCATGATGACTCCAGAGTTTTGGTGAGGGGGAAAGGAAAAAGAGGGAAAAGAACGAGGGGGAAACGCTCAATGCGAGTCGTGCGCCTGCCCGATGTAGACCAGCGTCAACATCATGAAGACGAAGGCCTGCAACGTGATGATGAGGATGTGGAAGACGGCCCAGGCCCAGCCGGCGCCGATGTGCAGCAGCGCCAGCGCCACGCCGCCGAACGAGAGCGTGAAGGCGCCGCCGAGCAGGGCGATCAGCAGGAAAATGAGCTCGCCGGCGTACATGTTGCCGAACAGCCGCATGCCGTGCGAGACCGTCTTCGAGACGAACTCGACGAGCTGCATCGACACGTTGGCGACCGACAGCAGGATGAAACCGATCCAGCTCAGCGGGTTGGCCGTCATCTTGACGGTGCCGAAAGGCGCGACGTAGAGCTCGTGCAGGAAGCCGCCAAGGCCCTTGATCTTGATGCTGTAGAAGATGGACAGGATCAGCACGCCGACCGACAGCGCCATCGTGACCGATAGATCGGCGGTGGGCACGACGCGCAGGTAGGCATGCTCGGGGTCGTGGCCCGTGGCGCCGTACATCAGGCCCCAGATGGCCGGCAGGATGTCGACAGGCAACAGGTCCATCGCGTTGAGCAGGAAGATCCAGACGAACACGACGAGCGCCAGCGGTGCGACGAGCTTGCGGCTGTCGGCGTTGTGAATGATTCCCTTGGCTTCGTTGTCGACGAGCTCGAACAGTATTTCCACCGCGGCCTGGAATCGGCCCGGGACGCCCGAGGTCGCCTTTCGTGCCGCAAGCCAGAGCAGGAAGCAGCCGAGCGCGCCAAGCAGCGCCGAGACGATCACCGAATCGAAATTGATGACGGAAAAGTCGACCAGGCCCTTCGGCTTGCCCGTGCCGAAATGGGTGAGGTGATGAATGATGTATTCACCAGGCGTCAGGGCGTGCTCTTCTGCGGCCATCGCTTCTCGTCCAGATAACTTGTCGACCAGAACTCTATCGTCCGACCCGGCCGCGCCAGAGCAGCGCGAACCAGTACGTCTGCATGCACAACACCATCGACACCAGCATCACCGGCCAGATCAGGCCCGGGACGATGCGTGACGCCAGCACCAGCATCGCCACCGACGCCACCAGCTTGACCATGCTCCAACCTAACATGCTGACCGCGCTGACCACCGGCGACAACGCCGAAAGCCGGCTGGTCGCGCCGCGCGCCATCAGCGCTCCCGGCACCGCGACCACCGCCGCGCCGTAGACCGCCGACGCCGCTGCCAGCGGCCCCTTGGCGAGCCACGCGACCAGACCCGCCAGAGCGCCGAACGCCACCTGTGCCGCGATCACGCGCCATGGAGAGAGGGTCGGATGCGACTCCCGAAATGCCTGTGCTTCGTCTCGCGTCAGCGCCTTGACCGGAGGCTCGATGGCCTCGTCATCGAGACCGCGCTGCCAGGCTGAAGGCAATGAGGCGCGCCCGCCGCCACGGATTGCCGCGTCGGAGGAGGGGCGCGGCAAAGTGACTTTCAGCACAGCCCAAGATTATACGTATAAACCCCTCCGCCCTGAAGGTTGGAGCCTCGGCCACTCGTCTTTCCGCGCTTGCGGCACCACTGCGCCGCAAGCGTTTGCCATGGCACTGCGAACGGTCGGTGTCCACCGGGGCACCTTCGAGTTGAGCGACGAAGCGCTCGACGAGCCGCCGCTGGCGCGAGCGCGCCGGGTGCTCGACCTGGCCGACGACGCGTTCTCGTCGATGGCGGTCGTCGAGACTCGGCGCTTCCCGAAGCGCCGACCCTGAACGCCCGGCCGGCCATCACGGGACAGGCGCGGCGAACTCGGTCGGCAAGCCCGGCACGTCGACGCAGAACGAGAAGACGCCTCCCGAATTCGGGAGGCGTTCCAGCTCGCCGACCGGCCGCTTCACGCTGGCGCTGGTGACATAGATCGTCTTCATGTCGGCACCGCCGAAGCACGGCATCGTCGGGCAGCGGGCCGGGATGCGGACCTCGGTCAGGATCTCGCCGGTCGGCGACAGCCGCAGAACGCGGCCACCGCCGTACATCGCGACCCAGTAGCAGCCCTCGGCGTCGACGGCGGCGCCGTCGGGCCAGCCGCGATAAGCCTCGAACGCCGCCTCGCCG
Organism: Rhizobacter sp.; assembly: GCA_043742485.1. GTDB lineage: Bacteria > Pseudomonadota > Gammaproteobacteria > Burkholderiales > Burkholderiaceae_C > Schlegelella_A. The sequence continues at coordinate 2,515 of JAYTYH010000029.1, read as the reverse complement.
CCGCCTTCTGGTGGAGACGCGAACTGCGCGAAGACACGGCGGCCGCTCATGGCGCCGGTGTCCGGCCGGTAATCGAAGGCCCAGACGGTGTGGGTCAGCGTGTCGGTCCAGTACATGGTGCGGCCGTCGGGACTCCACGCCAGGCCGTTGCTGATCGCGATGCCGCCCTGGCGCTGCGTCAGCTCGCCGCCGTCGAAGCAGTAGAGCGCGGCATGGCCGGCGCGTCTCGGCTCGTCCATGGTGCCGACCCAGAAGCGGCCGGCCGCGTCGCAGCGGCCGTCGTTGAAGCGGCGGCTGGCGGTGTCGTAGGGCGCGGCGGCGAGCAGGCGACGCGCATCGGTGTCGGGATCGAAGTGCCAGAGGCCGTCGCGCAGGGCGACGATGAAGCCGCCGCCGCGCATCGGTGCGAAGCTGCCGATGTCGGCATGGAAGCCCCATTCGCGCCGCTCGCTGCTGGCCGGGTCGAAGCGATGCAGTCGCCGCGCCGGGATGTCGCAATACCAGAGCGCCTGCGACTCGCCGAGCCAGACCGGGCTCTCGCCGAGCGACGACGGCGTCGCTACTGCAACTGCGACCTCGACTTCGACGGCGGCGCCCACCCGCTCAGACCACGCCGATGTCGAGCGTCATCGACGCTTCGAGGGTGGCGCCGGGCGCCAGGGCGACGATGCCGTAGGCCGCGGGTTCGGCCATGTGGATGGCGTTGCTGACGTGGCTCACGGGCTCGACGCAGAAGTAGTCGCGCTCGGGTGGCGTGTAGACGACGAGGTGCCCGAGCGACGACGACAGCCGGAGCGAGAAGTGCTCGTCGCGAATGCGGGCCGGCCCGTGCCAGCCGTCGAAGCAATTGTCGTAGGCCAGATGCGAGAGGTCGCTGTCGATGCCAGGCTGCGCGACCTTGCGCGTCGGCAACTGCGTGGCGTCGGTGTCCCAGCGGTCCGAGAGCTCGACGTGGAGGCGGCTGCGTGGCCGCTTGACGAAGTACGGATGCCAGCCGAGCCCGGTCGGCTGCTCGATGGCGGCGGCGTTCGTGAATTGCAGGCGAACGGTGAGCGACTCCGGCGTCAGCGCGAAGTACTGGCGCGCCGTGAAGGCGAACGGCCAGTTGGCGTCACCGCCGTGCTCGAGCTCGACCACGACCTCGAGCACGCTCGATGCGACCAGCTTCCACGGTCGCTGCCAGCCGATACCGTGCAGCGAGTGCGGCGAGTCCGCGACATTGGCCGCGGTGGTGTAGTCGTGGCCGCGCCAGCGGAAACGCCGGTAGCCGAGCCGGCTCGAATACGGCAGCAACGGGTACATCGCAGCGAGGCGCGACTGGGCGAGGGCCGCCGGCTCGGTCGAGCGCAGCACCGGCATGTCGCCGTGCCAGAGCCCCGCGACGGCGCCGCCGAGGTCGGGGCGGAGCGCCAGGCGCAAGGCGCCGGCACGGAGTTCGAAGGCGGTGGGCGGAAGCGTCATCCTAGGTCTGCCTTCAGGTAGTGAGCGCCGGCGATCGGGTTGAAATAGTACGGCGGGATCTCTTCGAAGCCGAGCGACGCGTAGAGCTCACGCGCCGCCTCCATGTCGTCGAGCGTGTCGAGGAGGATGTGCGAATAGCCGGCGCGGCGCGCTTCGTCGAGCAGCGACTGCGCGAGGGTACGGCCGAGACCCAGACCACGGTAGCCGCCGCGCACGAAGAGCCGCTTCATCTCGCAGGCGTTGGCGTAGTCGGAATCGGTCAGTGGCCGCAAGGCGCCGCAGCCGGCCAGCTCGCCGGCCACGAACGCGAGCACGAGGTGGCCGCCAGGTGGCGCGTATTCGCCGGGCAGCGACGCCAGTTCGGCATCGAAATCCTGGAAGCAGAGGTCGACATCGAGGCTGGCGGCGTAGGCGCGAAAGATGTCGGCGGCCAGCGCCATGTCGGCAGCGCCGTAGGCGCGGCGCAGGACGATCTCGGGGAGTGCGTCGGCCATGGTTCGCGCGCGCAGGTCAGTCGCCGAGGCGGGCCACGAACATGACGCCGACGGCGCAGGCGGCGAGCAGCGCCAGCGCCAGGGCGCGCGTCGCCGGCCGGTCGACCGAAGCCGGCACGTCGAGCGTCAGAAGCTTGTCGCCGTGCAGCATCGGTGCGACCAGGTTCTGGCGCCGGCGCAGCCAGTACAAAGCGATGGCGGCGACGTGAAGCACGACGAGGCCGACGATGATCCATTGGCCCAAGTTCCTGTGCCACGCGCTGGCGGCGGCGCTGGTCGCGGTGCGTACATATTTGACGAGTGGGCCGTTGCTGGCGATCTCGTCGTCGGCGACAAGACCGGTGCCGACCTGCGCGACGAGGACGGCGAGCAGAGCCAACACCGACCAGGCGCCGACCGGGGTGTGGCCGACGTCGTGATGCTCGTGCGCCTGGCTGCGGCCGCGCAGGTAGCGCAGGCTCGTCGACGGCGCGTAGACGAAAGCGCGAAAGCGCGACCAGTGGCCGCCGACGAAACCCCAGATCAGGCGAAAGGCAAGCAGCGCCAAGACCGCATAGCCG
>JAYTYH010000028.1:0-8742 GCA_043742485.1 Rhizobacter sp. | reverse complement strand
GCCTGCCAGTGCCGCACCACGGTGCTGGCGCTGACGCCCGGCACTGCCCCCATCTTGCGAGTGCTCCAGTGCGTGGCCGCCTCGGGCTTGCTCTGCGTAGTCAAGTCCATCAGCCATTCAAGTCCATCAGCCGTTGCACGTCGACCCTCACCGGCGGCGCGTCGCGCGGCAAGTCGCGCTCGATGAGTGGGTGGTTTGCAGGCACTGGCCCACGTCCGCGCACGAACTTGGGCGCACCGCGTTTGGCCAAGCGCGTGATTTCTCTATCGACGACGCCAGCGTCCGATTTCGAGGTGCCCCAAATCGCTCCGCTAAAAGTCGAGGTCGGCGCGGAGGGAGGGTGCCGTCCGTTGTACGACGCACGGTAGGCATCGATGGTTGTTTTGAGTGTCCATTTCAAGCTCCCACGTGAGACTCGGGACCACGGTCTCACACCGTTGCACTTTGTCTTCCGGCGTGGCATCTTAAGGGTAACCACGCGTTTAACACCGAGGCCTCGGTGTTAAAAACGCGCTCGACGACATCTCGTCCAGACATTCGCCCCGACTGCCAGTGCTGCCAGTCAGGGGCAAGGCAAAGAAGCCCGAACTGGTTCATCCCGGTCGGGCTTTTTTGCTTTTGGGCAGTCTCCTCGGAACTTCACGATGCGGGCCGCAGGCTGCTGGCGGAGCTCTGTCCGCGACACCCGAGAGTGGTTGGAAGCGATTCGTAAACGACCGATTCACAGAACCCAAACTCTAAGGAGACATCAGATGAGCCGTATTGATCGCCGAAATTTCATCAAGACGAGTGGTTCCCTGTTTGCGATCGGAGCGGCGTCCGGGGCCACACTGTTGCCAGGCCTCGCAAGTGCGGAGGACTCGGTCAAGCTCGGATTGCTTCACTCGCTGTCGGGAACGATCGCGATCGCCGAGGCCTCCCTGGTCGATGCCGAGAAGATGGCGATCGAGGAGATCAATGCATCCGGCGGCGTCATGGGCAAGAAGATCGAAGCCGTCATTGAGGACGGCGCCAGCGACAACGCCGTCTTCGCCGAAAAGGCACGCAAGCTGCTGGAGCGCGACAAGGTCGCGGCCATCGTCGGCTGCTACACGTCGGCATCGCGCAAGGCGGTCCTTCCGGCCCTGAGCAAGGCAAACGGGCTGCTCTACTACCCGACGTACTACGAAGGCCAGGAAGAAGACAAGCATGTCATCTACACCTCGCAGGAAGCGACGCAGTCCGTCATCGCCGCGATCGAGTGGATGGCGCGCGAGAAAGGCAAGACCTTCTTCTTCGTCGGCTCCGACTACATCTATCCGCGCACCTGCAACAAGATCGCCAAGCCGACGGTCGCACGTCTCGGCGGCAAGGTCGTCGGCGAAGAGTACGCGCCGCTCGGCCATACCGAGTTCTCCTCGATCATCAACAAGATCAAGGCAGCCAAGCCCGACTGCATCTACAGCACGGTCGTCGGCGGCTCGAACGTCGCCTTCTACAAGCAGCTGCGTGCTGCCGGCCTCGACGGCGCGAAGCAGACCTTGCTCTCGACCGTGGTGTCGGAAAACGAGATCGAGGGCATCGGCAAGGACAACGCGGTCGGGTACTACGCCTGCATGGGCTACTTCCAGAGTCTGAAGAATCCGGCGAACGAGCGCTTCGTGAAGGCGTTCAAGGCCAAATACGGGCAGGAGCGGGCCATCGGCGATCCGATGGAATGTGCCTACAACTCCGTGTACCTGTGGAAGGCGGGGGTCGAGAAGGCAAAGTCGTTCGATCCGGTCAAGGTCGCCGCCGCATCGGGCGGCATCCAGCTCGACGCGCCCGAAGGACTGGTACGCGTCCACGCCACGAACCATCACGTGTGGAAGAAGGTTCGCGTCGGCAAGGCACTGCCCGACGGACAGTTCGAGATCGTCTGGGAATCGCCCAGCCTGATCGAGCCGAATCCGTTCCCCAAGGTCTGAGAACTGCACCCTTGCGCCGGACGGGGCTCCTTGAGCCTGCGCCCGGCGCCCTCCTTCTGGTAGAGCCCGCCCAGCATCGGAGCGCGACGAATGAATCTCGACATTGCAGCGATGCAGGTCTTCAACGGGATCAGTCTGTTCACGATCCTGTTGCTGATGTCCATCGGCCTCGCGATCGTCTTCGGTCTCATGGGCGTCATCAACATGGCGCACGGCGAGCTGATGGCGCTCGGTGCCTACATGACCTACCTGACCTCGGTGGCGTTCGAACGCTACGCGCCGCATTGGATGGGCGTCTACCTGTTCGTTGCCATTCCGTTCGCCTTCCTGGTCACGTTCGCGTTCGGCTACGTCCTCGAGCGCGGATTCATACGGTTCTTCTACAACCGCCCGCTCGACACCTTGCTGGCGACCTGGGGCCTCAGCCTGATTCTTCAGCAGACCTATCGATCGGTGTTCGGCGCACAAGAGGTAAGCGTGCCATTGCCGGTCTGGCTGAGCGGAGCGTGGGAACCGATCCAGGGCATCCAGCTGCCGCTGACACGCCTGTTCATCATCGGACTGACGCTGGTCGTCGCGGTCGGCGTCTATTTCCTGCTGAACCGCACACGCTGGGGGCTGCGCGTTCGTGCCGTGATGCAGAACCGGGCGATGAGCGGGGCGGTCGGCATCAACACCAAGCAGGTCGACGCGATGACGTTCGCGCTCGGCTCGGGCCTCGCCGGGATTGCCGGTTGCGTCTTCACGATGATCGGCTCCACCAATCCCGGCACCGGTCAGATCTACATCGTCGACTCGTTCATCGTCGTGGTGTTCGGCGGCGTGCAGAGTCTGCTGGGGACGGCCTTTTCCGCGTTCACGATCGCGCAATCGCAGACGCTCCTCGAATATCTGATGAGCGGCTCGATGGCCAGGGTGACGATCCTGCTGCTCGTCATCGTCGTGCTCTATTTCCGACCCAACGGGCTGTTCGCGACCAAGTCGCGGAGCTGAATTCATGAGCCGCCTGTTTCGCCAACCCGACACGATGGCCATTCTTCTGGTGGTGCTCGTGCTCGCCTTCCTTCCGGCGCTGCTCGACCCGTTTCGTTTGAACCTTGTCAGCAAGTACATGGCCTTCGCCTTCGTCGCTGTCGGCATCGTCCTGACGTGGGGATATGGCGGTGTGCTCAGCCTCGGCCAGGGCATCTTCTTCGGTGCCGGCGGCTACATGATGGCCATGTTCCTGAAGCTCGAAGCCTCGGCCCCGGAGCTTCCCGACTTCATGGTGTGGAGCAGCGTCGACAAGCTGCCCGCCTGGTGGGAACCGTTCCACAGCCTGACGCTCACCCTGCTGCTGATCTTCATCGTGCCGGCCCTGCTTGCCTACGTGTTTTCGTATGCGATCTTCAAGAAGCGTGTCAGCGGCGTCTATTTCGCGATCGTCACGCTCGCGCTCGCGCTGACGCTCACCGTCCTCATCGTCGGCCAGCAAGGCGACACCGGAGGCGCGAACGGGATCACCGACTTCCGTACCCTGCTCGGATTCGACATCGTCGGCGACGCCGGAAAGCAGACGCTGTACTTCATCGAGACGGCCGTGCTCGCGGTCGCAATGGCGCTCGCCGTCGCCATGGTGCGAAGCCGGTTCGGCAAGATCCTGATCGCCATCCGAGACAAGGAAGACCGGGTTCGATTCAGCGGCTACAACACGGCCCACATGAAGGCCTTCGTCTTCACGGTCGCTGCCGTCCTGTCGTCGATCGGCGGTGCCTTCTACAGCGTTCAGGTCGGACTGATCTCGCCGACAGCGATCGGTGTCGTCGCCTCGATCGAAATGGTGATCTACGCGGCAGTCGGTGGCCGCATGTCCGTGCCGGGCGCTGTCGTCGGAGCCATCCTGATCGGCTTTCTGAAGTCCTACCTGTCAGAGACGTTCCCGGAAGGCTGGCTGTACTTCCTCGGCGCCCTCTTCATTCTCGTCGTGGTCGTGCTCCCCGACGGCTTGGCTGGCCTCGCGCAGCGGCTCTACGCCGCGCAGGCAAAGCAGGCGCAGCCGCGATGAGCGCGGTCATGAACGGCGGCGCCGTCGCGCATGCCGACAATGTCGCGACCGGCTCGGCGCCGCGATCCGATGCGATCCTGCAGGTCACCGATCTGACGGTGTCCTTCGACGGTTTCCGTGCGGTCGACGGCCTCAGCCTGTCGATCGAGAAAAACGAACTGCGCGTCATCATCGGACCGAACGGTGCCGGCAAGACGACGCTGCTCGACATGATCTGCGGCAAGACGCGGCCGTCCTCTGGAAAGGTCGTCTTCAACGGTCACGACCTGACGCAGATGTCCGAGCATCAAATCGTGAGGATCGGCGTCGGACGCAAATTCCAGACGCCGTCCGTCTACGAGGACCTCACTGTCATCGAGAACTTCGAGATCTCGATTCCCGGCGGTCAAAACGTCCTTGGATCGCTGTTCTTTCGCCGCACCGAAGAGGTGATGGAAAAGATCCATGAAGTTGCCGAACAGGTGTTCATGCGTGACCTGCTCGACCACAAGGCCGGCCGGCTCAGTCATGGCCAGAAGCAATGGCTGGAAATCGGCATGTTGCTGATTCACACCCCGGATCTCCTCCTGCTCGACGAGCCCGTTGCCGGCATGAGCCCAAGGGAACGCGAGCAGACCGCCGATCTGCTCAGTCGCATTTCGGCGGGGAAATCGGTGATCGTCATCGAGCACGACATGGACTTCGTCAAGCGGATCGCGCACAAGGTGACTGTCCTGCACCAGGGTCGCGTGCTGAGCGAAGGCAGCGTCACCGAGGTCCAGGAAGACCCACGCGTCATCGACGTCTATCTCGGTCATTGAAGGCGGCAACGTGTTCCAGGTCGACAAGCTCAACGTGTTTTACGGCGAATCGCAAGCGGTGCGAGATGTGTCGTTCTCGGTTGCGAAAGAAGAAGCAGTTGCCATCATGGGACGCAACGGGATGGGCAAGACGACCTTGCTCAAGGCGTTGATCGGCATGCTGCCGGCCAAGTCCGGAACGATCGGCATCGACGGAACCGAGCTTGCGAATTTACCGAGCTACGAGCGGGTCCGGCACGGCCTCGCTTTCGTGCCCCAGGGCCGCTTGATTTTCCCGTTCCTGACGGTCGAGGAGAACATCCTCGCCGGCACCGAGCATTCGGGGCACCGGACAGTGCCCGACTACATCTACAAGTTCTTCCCCGTGCTGGCCGACATGAAGCGGCGCAACGGCGGCAACTTGTCGGGCGGTCAGCAACAGATGCTTGCCATCGCACGTGCGCTGGTCTCCGATCCCAAGGTCCTCATCCTCGACGAGCCGACCGAAGGCATCCAGCCATCGATCATCAAGGAGATCGCGCGCACCTTGAACGAGCTGCGCAAGGAGCGACGATTCGCCATCGTCGTCTCGGAACAGGTATTGAGTTTTGCCCTCGACCTTGCCGATCGATTCCTCGTGATCGACTGCGGCAGGATCGTTCACGACGAGGCCCGCGCCGGCCTCGACCAAGAGAAGGTCAGATCGTTTCTGACCGTCTAGTTTTTCGCCTCAACCCCCAGGAGTCAGACATGAGACATGGAGATATCGGAAGCTCGAACGATTGCGTCGGCGTTGCCGTCGTCAACTACAAGATGCCGCGGCTGCACACCCGCGCCGAAGTGCTCGCGAATGCGCGCGCCATCGGAGACATGCTGGTCGGCATGAAGAAGGGCCTGCCGGGCATGGACCTCGTGGTGTTTCCCGAATACTCGACGCACGGAATCATGTACGACTCGGCGGAGATGTACGACACCGCCTCCGTCATCCCGGGCGAGGAGACCGAGATCTTCGCCGCGGCCTGTCGCAAGGCCAACGTCTGGGGCGTGTTTTCGCTCACCGGCGAGCGTCACGAGGAGCACCCGAACAAGGCGCCCTACAACACGCTCATCCTGATGAACAACAAGGGCGAGATCGTCCAGAAATACCGCAAGATCATGCCGTGGACGCCGATCGAAGGCTGGTACCCGGGCAATTGCACCTACGTGTCCGAGGGCCCGAAGGGCATGAAGGTCAGCCTGATCATCTGCGACGACGGAAACTTCCCCGAGATTTGGCGCGACTGCGCCATGCGCGGCGCGGAGCTGATTGTCCGCTGCCAGGGTTACATGTACCCGGCCAAGGATCAGCAGGTGATGGTCTCCAAGTGCATGGCCTGGATGAACAACGTCTACGTCGCAGTGGCAAACGCTACTGGCTTCGACGGCGTCTACTCGTACTTCGGCCATTCCGCGGTGATCGGCTTCGACGGTCGCACGCTCGGCGAGTGCGGCACGGAGGAGATGGGCATCAACTACGCCGAGATGTCGGTGAGCGCGATCCGCGACGCACGCAAGAACCAGCAGTCCAACAACTTCCTCTACAAGCTCGTGCATCGCGGCTACACAGGAAAGATCAATTCCGGCGAGGACGTCAACGGCGACGCCGCCTGCCCGTACGAGTTCTACGGGAAGTGGATCAACGATCCGGAGGGCACGAGAAAGATGGTCGAAGGTCTGACGCGATCGACGCCCGGGACGCCGGAATGCCCGATCGAGGGCATCCCGAACACCGCGGCCGTGCATCGCTAGACATCGGAAGACGGGCCGGCGATTGCCGGCCCGTCTTCCTTCAACGGGAATTTATGACGTGTCTTCGAACATCGACGAGTACCGGATCGACGCGAAGCCTTTTTATTGCCCGACCGGAAACGAGATCGAGCTCTACGAGCACGCGTATTCGCATCGCATGCCGATGATCCTGAAAGGGCCCACCGGTTGCGGCAAGACGCGCTTCATCGAGTACATGGCGTGGAAGCTCGGTCGGCCACTGGTCACGCTGGCCTGCAACGAGGACATGACCGCGTCCGATCTGGTCGGCCGCTACCTCCTTGATGCTGAAGGGACAACCTGGCACGACGGGCCGCTGACCCTTGCGGTTCGACACGGCGGCATCTGCTATCTCGACGAAGTCGTCGAAGCGCGCCAGGACACGACCGTCGTCATTCATCCCCTGACCGACGCACGCCGGATCCTTCCGCTCGACAAGAAAGGCGAAGTCGTTCACGCCCATCCCGATTTCCAGCTGGTGGTGTCCTACAACCCCGGTTACCAGAGCCGCAGCAAGGACATGAAGCCGTCGACCAGACAACGCTTCGCCGCCCTCGAGTTCAACTATCCCGACCTATCGATCGAGTCCGACATCGTTGCGCACGAAGCGTCGATCGCGCTCGACACCGCGACCCGGCTCGTCGGTATCGCCCACCGCTCGCGCACCTTGAAGCAGCACGGGCTCGACGAAGGCATTTCCACGCGCATGCTGATCTACGCGGGCGTGCTGATCGCCTCCGGAGTCGATCCGCGCCAGAGCTGCGACATGACGATGACCCACGCTCTCACCGACGACCCCGACATGGCACGCGCCATCCGGGGATTCGTCGCGGCCTACTTCCCCTGAGTCACGAGATGACACCCACCGGATCCGCGGGTGTCACGGCCGGAACGAGCACGCCGAATGCAGCCGCGAACCACTTCGCTCTGCTTTCAGATGGACTGGAAGACAAGCTCGCGCGCCTGGCCGCGCGTGCCGGAGAGGCGCAGGCTTCGGCCGTTCTGCAATGGCTGGCAGCCCTGAACGACGAGGATCCCGCCAGCGCCCTGGCCGTCATCGAACGTCTCGATCATCTTCTCGCACACGTCGACCAGGCGGGTCTCGGTCGCTGGCTTCTGACCGGCGCTCGGCTCTACCCGCGCGATCTGACGCGGCAGCGGCAGTACTTTCGCCTCGACGACCCGCGTGCGGTCCAGGCCCTGCATGCCGAGGCGGGAGCCGGTGAACTTGCCGCCCATCTGCCGACGCTTGCGCTCCTGTTGCACGGACTGTCGGGCAGGCCGCTGGAGGTGCAGGGGATCCAGAACCGCAGTCTTCACGGTCCGCCGCAGCGGCCTATCCTGACCACTTCGCATCTGCTCCTGCCTGACGACTACACGCAGCTGGACGGCCAGGACATCTTCCGCGTGCACCGCGCTGCGGTCGCGCATGCAGTCGCCCACCTGCGCCATTCGCCACGCGGCCAGCCGACCCTGGCACTGAAGCCGATGTCCGTGGCTGTGATCTCGGCGCTCGAAGATGCCCGGGTCGAACGACTGCTCGTGCGCGACTTTCCCGGCGTGCGGACCTGGTTTCTCGAGTTCGCGGAGCAAGCTGCCCGCCCTCATTCGCTCGATTTCGAGTCGCTGATCGGAAGAATGGATCGCGCCCTGATGGACGCGTCCTATGAAGACGATAACCACTGGGTCAACAAGGCACGCCGACTCTTCGAAGAAGCAGCCACCGACCTGTCCGACTACACCGGATTCCGGCGCATTGCATCGATCCTGGCCAACGATCTCGGGCAGATGCGGGTCCGCTTCCAGCCGCAGCACGATGTCGTCGCGATGCCGTACCGCGACGACAACTCCTTCCTGTGGGATTTCGGCGCGAACAAGGGCATCCCGCCGGAAGAGCTTGAACTGCACGTTCGCCGGCAGCGTCTGGAACTCGGACAGCCCGGCGTGGATGGACAACACCAGCCGGACAGTTCGGGCGCCGCCCACGTCGAAGTCGAATTGGGTCGCAGCACGTACCCGGAATGGGATCATCGGATGTCGCGCGCCCGCACCGACTGGTGCACGGTCGTCGACAAGCTGCCCAACCATCGCCTTCCGGGCGCGTCGCCCGGCACGGCGACCGACGACCGCATGGCCCGTCCGCTGTCGCTGCTCCGATCGCGCCGAT
>JAYTYH010000027.1:0-8767 GCA_043742485.1 Rhizobacter sp. | reverse complement strand
CCAGCCAGGCTGCCCATACCCCAGGCCAGCGCGAACGAGCGGCTGATTGAAATGCCCATCAACTTGGCGACGGCCTGGTTCTGGCTTGCTGCGCGCAGTGCCCTGCCGGCACGCGTGTGGCGCAGGATCAGCGTGAAGATGATGATCATTGCGACCGACACCAGGATCGTCAGCGCGCTGTCGGGCGAGACGTTGACGCCCAGCAGCTGGAACATCTGCAGGTTTGCGACCGGGCTCGGCAGCACGTGGGTCTGGTTGCCCCAGATCATCCCGGCGACGCTGTGCAGCGCCATGTTGAGGCCGAGCGTGGCGATCACCGCATTCATGATCGGCGCACCCATCAGCGGCCGGATCACGACCTGCTGCACGACGATGCCCTGCAGGGCCGCGAACGCCAGCGTCAGCGGCAGCACCAGCCACCATGAAAGGTGGTACGTGGTGAGCAGGCTGAAGGCGACGAAGGTGGCGAACATCGCCATTTCGCCCTGAGCGAAATTGGGCACGTCGGTGGCCTGCAGCACCAGCACGATGGCGATGCCGATCAGCGCGTAGAGGCTGCCCGAGGCGAGGCCGCCGATGATCAGCTCTGAGATCACGCGGGGCGGGCCTCGGTGGCCAGGGCGCGCAGGCGCTGCTTTCGCGATGCGCCGGTGAGCGCCTCGAGGAAGCGCAGGCCGCGCGGGTCGATGGTTTCGAGCAGGCGCAGCTCTTCGGCGCTCGGCGGATCGGCGACCGGGACCTCGGCCGCCCAGTCGAGGTCGAAGCCGGTGTGCCCGGCCAGTTCATCACGGCCTGCGTCGAGGTGCAGCTGCGTCACTTGCAGCCGGCCGGAAGGACCGCTCTCGAGCATCCCGAGATTGGTGACCACGGTCACTTTTTGCGGCTGGCCGTGCGGCTCGCGCGGATGGCCGGCGCCGCTACGGAAGTCGAGGGCCGGCACGAACAACTGTCGTGTGTGGCGCGGTGCGTAATAGAAGAACCGGCGCGCGACGGTCGAGGCGTCGGGAATTCCGGCCGCCCCTGGCAGGCGGACCTTCGGCCGCGAATGCGAGCCGATGCAGACGTTGTTGGTGGCGCCCATCGGGTCGATCTGCGCCGGCCGCATGAACTCCGTCCAGCGCGGCCGGCCGGCGATGAAGATCGCCGGCATCGTCTGGGTGTTGATCTGCAGATAGTCGAGCCACATCAAGGCGCGAGGAATGGTCTCGAACTCGTCGTGACCGAGCGTGAGCGTGCGCGTGCCTTGCATCAGCGAGTTGCCGTTCGGGCAAAGGCTGGTGCAGTTCGGCGCGTGAGTCAGCTTTGCGAGCATGTAGGCGGCGGTCGGCAGGAAGGTGCCGATGCCTTCGGCGAGGAAATCGCCGTCGTCGATCAGGCGCGACATGGTCACCACCATCTGGTCGACCTGCGCGCGCTCGCGCTCGCCAAGGAGCAGGTCGGCGCCGCTCATGCGCGGGCCTCGGCGGCGAGGCCATCAATGGCGCGGGCCAGCCAGCTCGGCCAGACCGCGGCGTCGGCGGCGGCATCGGCGTAGTCGAGCACCGCTGCGACGTCGAGGCGATGGTCGGGGTAGCAGGAAGTCGGCAGGCTGCCGCCGGGCAACTCGACCACGTGGGTGACGTAGACGCCGGCGAGCCGCACGCCGCCGCGCATCGCCATCAGCTCGTCGGTGGAGACGATGCGCTCGGCGGTGACGATGGTCACCGCTGCCGCCGGCGGAAGGTGAGGGTCGAGTGCGAGCTGGCCCTGCAGGTTGCAATTGCCATGGCGATCGGCGGCCGTCGCGTGGAGGATGGCAACGTCGAGCGGCAGGGCCGGTACCGCGATCAGCGTCGTGCCGGTCAACGGGCAGGCGAAGGTCTTGAGGTCGGGGCGCACGCTAAGGTAGTCGGTGCGCGCCAGGTCGCCGCGCATCGGCAGGAACGGCACGCGCATGGTCGCGGCCTGGAGCGCGTAGCTGAGCGTGTACTCGGTCTCCTCGACCAGCTCGAGCGTGCCCTGTTGCGCGCCGCGGCTGAAGTGCGGCGCGAAGCCGACCACCTCGAGGCCGGTGTAACAGCTGCGCAGCTTGCGCACGCAGCCTGCGCCGATGAGCAGATCGGTCTCGAGCCCGCCGGTGAGGGTAACGATCTCGAGATCGCGGCGGCCAGCGGCAGCGAGGGCGAGTGCGGCCGCGACCGGCCGCCGATACAGCGTCATGCCACCGAGGCCGACGCGGTCGCCGTCGCGCACGGCGCCGAGCGCGTCGGTCAACGTCGCGCGTCGATCGGCGCTCAGTTGGCCTTGACCCATTCGGTGACGAGGCCCCACTTGCCGTCCTTGGCGCGCATGAAGGCGACCGACTGTCCGCCGGCGTGCTGGTCGGGCGCGAAAGTGATCGGCCCCATCAGGCCGGTGTCGAGGTTCTTGATGCTCTCGAGCGCGGCGACGATCTTGTCGCCCGTCGGCTCGCCCTCTACCTTCTTCAGTGCCTCGACGAAGACGCGGGCGGCGTTGTAGCCGTGCATGCTGTAGGTCGTTGGCTTGGTGCTCGGCATGTACTTGGTCTGGCGGGCGATGAACTCCGCCACCTGTGGCTTCTTCGAGTCGAGCGGTTCCATCACCGCGACGGCGATCGCGTTCTCGACCAGCGCGGCGCCGGCCAGAGTGAAGGTCTGCGGATCGCCGAGGGCGCTGTGGCCGCTGAACTGCGGCTTCCAGCCCATCTTGTTGGCCTCTTTCATGACCAGCGCCGCGTCGCGCGGAATGCCGAGGAAGACGACGTCTTCGGCGCCGGCCTGGCGCGCCTGAGCCACCACGCCGCTGAAGTTGGTCGAGCCGCGGTCGAACGGCAGCTTGGTGAGCGGCATGTTCGCCTTCTTCATGCACTCGTCGAGGCCGGCGACGGCGTCCTGGCCGAAATCGTCGTTCTGGTAGATCGTGACGATCTTGCTCTGCTTGAGCGGGCCGACCAGATAGTTGCACAGCACGTCGGCCTGGACGCGCACCTCGGGCAGCGTCGTGAACACGTAGCGCTTGACCGGCGTGGTCAGCGTATGGCTGAACGCATAGGGGGCGATGATCGGAAGCTTGCGCTCGGTCGCATAGGCGATCGTGGCTGCGACGTTGGGCGTGCCGGTCTGGCCGACCAGCGCCACGATGTTGTCCTGCTCGGAGAGCTTCTTCGCCGCCGCCACGGTCCGCATGGGCTCGTAGCCGTCGTCTTCGGCGATCAGTTCGATCTTGCGGCCGTTCACGCCGCCTTGATCGTTGATGTACTTGAGGTAGACGTCGACGCCGTCGCGCACGCCCTGCCCGAGCAGCGAGAGCGAGCCGGAGAGCGGGCCGATGTAGCCGATCTTCAAGGGATCGGCGGCGAACGAGGCGGCGGGGGCAAACACGGCCGAGGCCACCGCCGCGGCGGCGAGCGCGACACGAAGGCGCAGCGGTGACAAGCGAAAGTCGTTCATGGGAGTCTTTGGTGAAGTTCTGCAGGCGGCTAGCGCGTCGAGTCTATTCGGTCGCTAACCCAACCGTCAACTGACTGACCGAACAGTCAGATAGAGCGCTTTCCGGCATATCGAGGCTGCCTATAAACTGCGCGATTGCCGGCGCCGAAGCGCGGGTAAATACGGAGCGCGGAGCCTGGGAGTCATCGCCATGTCTGTCTGGAAGAACGCAGTTCTCGATGCGAGCGCGCAGTTCGATCGCAAGCGCGAGGTGTTGCTGCGCGAGGCGGCGGCGTCGTTCAACCGACGTGGATACCACGGCACGTCGCTGGCCGAGATCGCCAAGAAGCTCGGCGTCACCAAGGCGGCGCTCTACACCTACGTGCCGAGCAAGGAGGAACTCCTCTACTACTGCCACGATTCGGCGATGGACACCGCGATCGAGAGCCTGAACAAGGCCCGCGCCAGCGGCGGCAACGGCCTGCAAATGCTGGGTGCGACGCTGCTTAACTACCTCGAGATGATGCTGGGCGAGGAGGGCGGCTACGTCGTGCTGCTCGAAGAGAACGCGATGAAGCCGGTGCACGTCCGCGCCATCGTCAAAAAGCGCGACCTGTTCGAACATGGCCTGCGCGACATCGTCTCGGCGGGCATCGCCGACGGCAGCATCGTTCCGTGCAATCCGAAGCTGGCTGTCTTCATGGCCATGGGGGCGCTGAACTGGAGCCGAAAGTGGTATCGGCCGAGCGGCGACTGGTCGGGTCCGCAGATCGCGATGGCGCTTACTGAAGTGTTGGAGCGATCGCTCTCGAGCGCTCCTTCGGCCACGCTGACGGTAGACCCGGCCAAGGCCCGGCTCGACGAGCCGGTGACCACCGCGCCGAAGCGCAAGGCGCCGCGCCGACCGGCCTGAGCCGCTGCCACGGCGGCGGCATCGAACACAGGCCGCATGACGGCGTAGAACCCGCTCCGAACGACCCGTCGCTACGCATTAGTCAGCAAACCGACCGACGGGTTAGTTCTGTTGACAGCGGGTCTGGATTCTTCCTATCGTGGTGTCTTCGTCCGGGCTGCCGATGAGCCACCCGCGAGCGTTTCCCGCCAGCCGGAATCCATCTGCCCATGAACTTTGAACTCACCCCGGATCAACTCGAGATCCAGGCGCGCGTCGGCGAATTCGCCGATCGCGAGATCGCGCCCATCGCCGAGCGGCTCGACCGCGAAGCCACTTTTCCGTACGACCTCTATCGTCAGCTCGGCGAGCTCGGCATCCCGGCGCTGCCGTTCGCCGAGGAGTTCGGCGGCCTCGGCCTCGGCACCTTCGACATGGCGCTCGCTATCGAGCAGATCGCCAAGCGCGACCAGACCCTCGCCGTGACCATGATGGTGAGTGTCTCGGCCGGCCTGATCATCCAGCGCTTCGGCAGCGCCGAGCAGAAGGCCCGTTACCTTCCCGACATCGTCGCGGGAAAGGCCCTCGGCGCGCTCGCCGGCACCGAGGCCGATGCCGGCTCCGACACGGCCGGCTTCAAGACGCGCGGCGTGAGGAAGGGTGACGACTGGGTCGTCAACGGCAGCAAGGCCTACATCACCAACGCCGGCACCGACATCTCGAGCGTGGCGCTCACGCTCGTCGTGACCACGCCGCCCGAGGCAGAGAAGAAGGAGTTCTCGCTCTTCGCGGTGCCGCGGGGCTCCGCCGGCTACGAGCAGGGCGAGTCCTATCGCAAGATGGGCTGGCGCTCCGGCGACACCCGGCCGCTCTATTTCAGCGACTGTGCCGTGCCGCATACCGCCATGTTGGGCGGCGAGGGCCAGGGCCGGCTGCTGCTGCACCGCGGCTACCAGCAGGCGCGCGTGTTTCTCTCGGCCTGCTCGCTCGGCCTGGCAGACGGCGCGCTCGATCTCTCCGTCAAGTACGCCAACGAGCGCCGGGCGTTTGGAAAGACCATCGGTGGCCATCAACTGATACAGGAGATGTGCGCGCAGATGGCCGTCAAGGTCGAGGCCGCGCGCATGCTCACCTACCGCGCCGCCTGGCTCGCCGACAAGGGCACGGCCTCGGTGAAGGACCTCGCCTATGCCAAGTATTTCGCCTGCGAGACCGGCACCGAGGTCGCCAACATGGCAGTGCAGATCCACGGCGGTTGGGGGTTCATGGACGACTGCCCGGCCTCGCGCTACCTGCGCGATAACCGCATCTGCACCATCGGCGACGGCAGCAGCCAGATCCAGCTTCAGCTAATCGCGCGCGGCCTCGGGCTCGACGTCCAGTTCTAAGATCGTTGTGGCATCGGTCGGCGCTCGGTTGCGTCTCCTTGTCGATGCCTATGCCGGCCGTGTGCCGGAGGTGGTGGCGCGTCTCGGCGGCGCCGGCCTCGGCCCGAAATCGACCGACGACGCGATCGCCCGCCTACCGCTCCTGCGTAAGGCCGAGCTGGCGCTGCTGCAGGCGGCGATCCCACCCTGGGGCGGCATGCTTGCCGAAGGCTGCGTGCCGAGTGCCGCGTTCATGTCGACGGGCGGCGTCGTCGAGCCGCTGGTACCGCGCATGGTCGAGCGGCTGGCCGAGCTGTTGCGGGAAGCCGGCTTCGGGCCCGGGCACACCGTACTCAACGGCTTCGGTTATCACGTCACGCCGGCAGGGCTGCTGTTCCACGAGGCCCTCGTTCTCGCTGGCTGCACCGTGCTGCCGGCGGGGCCGCAGAACACCGCGACGCTCGTGGAGTACGCGTTGGCGCTGCGTGCAACCGCTTTCGTCGGCATCGCCAGCCACCTGAAGATCCTCTTTGAGCAGCAGCCGGCGCTTTCGATCCGCCTCGCGATGGCGGGCGCCGAGCCGCACGGCGAGCCGGTTCGCGCCGCGCTGGCGCAGCAGCACGGCGTGCGCTGCGTCGACATGTACGGCTTCGCCGAGGCCGGCATCGTCGCCGCGTCCTGCGCTGAGGCTGGCGCGCTGCATCTGCACGCCGACGTGATTGCCGAGGTCGTCGACTCGGAAAGCGGCGATCCCGTTGCAGAGGGCAGCGTGGGCGAACTTGTCGTCAGCATCGACAACCCCGGCTTTCCACTGCTTCGCTTTTCGACGGGCGATCGTGTGCGCATCGACCGGGCCTGCTGCGCCTGCGGCCGCAAAGGCTCGCTGCGACTGCACGGCCGTGTCGGCATCAGCGTTCGCGTCAAGGGAATGCTTCTCCACGCGAGCCAGATCGAGCGCTTCGTCGCCGCTGTCGGTGCCTCGGCGTGCAGCATCGTGGTTTCCCGGCACGACGATCGCGACGCAATCAACGTGGCGCTGCGGCCGGGTGCGGCGCCCTTGCCCGAACGCGAGGTGCTCGAAGCAGCTTTTCGCGACGCCTGCCGGCTCCGCGCCGACGCCATCGAAAGCGATGCATCGCTCGCCGAAGGCAGCGTCGGCATCGACGACCGGCGCGAGGCCTAAGCCGCGATGCAAGCGCTCTCCGGCTCGATCGACGCGGCGACGGGCTGCCTGCGCACGGCGCTCGCCACGCCGGTCCTCGAGGCCCGAGATCTCCATCTCTCGTTCGGCGCCATCAAGGCGCTCGTCGGCGTCGACTTCCACGTCGGGCCGGGCGAGCTGGTCTCCATCATCGGCCCCAACGGCGCCGGCAAGAGCAGCCTCCTCAACTGCCTGTCGGGCTTCTACACGCCGAGCGCCGGCACCATCCGCTTCAATGGCGAGGAGATCGGCCGCGTGTCGCCGCCGAAGCGCGCCGCCATGGGCATCGCCCGCACCTTCCAGGGCATCCAGACCTACGAGTCGATGACCGTGCGCGAGAACATCCTCTGCGGCTGCCACTGCCGCATGCGCACCGGCCTAGTCGCCGGCGCGCTCTGGTGGGGGCCGAGCCGGCGTGAGATGGCGCGATTCATCGACGAGACCGAAACCATTATCGAGTTCCTCGAGCTCGAGGAGCTGCGCCACGCCCGCGTCGGCGATCTTGGCTACGGCCTGCGCAAGCGCGTCGACCTCGGCCGCGCGCTCGCCATCGACCCGAAGGTGCTGATCCTCGACGAGCCGATGGCCGGCATGAATGCTGACGAGAAGGCCGACCTGGCCCGTTACATCCTCGACGTCAACGACGGCCGCGACATACCGGTCGTACTGGTCGAGCACGACATGGAGGTTGTGATGGACATCTCCGACCGCGTCGTGGTGCTCGAGTGGGGCCGCACCATCGCCGACGGCACGCCAGCCGAAGTGCGCGCCGACCCGAAGGTCGTGGCTGCGTATCTGGGGCAGGAATGACGATGCTCCTCGGCAGCCACGGCACCGACCCGCGCGAGCCGAACGGCAACACGCTGCCGCGCCTGCTGCGCCAGCGCGCCGCCGAGCACGGCGGTCGCGACTTCATGCGCGCAAAGCGGCACGGCGTCTGGACGTCGGTGTCGTGGCATGCGGCGCTCGAGAAGGTCGAGACGCTGGCGCGGGCCATGATCGCCCACGGCCTGAAAGGGGGTGACATCGTCGCGGTGATCGGCGAGAACGTGCCCGAGGCCTACCTCGTGCAGTACGCGGCGCTGTGCGCCGGCGCCGCCGCCACTCACCTCTATCCCGACGCATCGGCGGCGGAGCTCGGCTTCGTGCTGAAGGACAGCCGCGCCGCGTTGCTCTTCGCCGAAGACCAGGAGCAGGTTGACAAGTTCCTCGCCGCCGGCGACG
Organism: Rhizobacter sp.; assembly: GCA_043742485.1. GTDB lineage: Bacteria > Pseudomonadota > Gammaproteobacteria > Burkholderiales > Burkholderiaceae_C > Schlegelella_A. The sequence goes on along the minus strand of JAYTYH010000027.1, from coordinate 655 downwards.
CGCGGGCCGCGGTGCTCGGCGTGATCCACCTCGACGGCCGTGGCCTCTGGGACTACGACGAGCCGCTGCTGATCGCGTTCGACCGCTTCCTTGCGAGCGCGCCGGCCGATGCCTCCGCACGTGCCGCGCTCGACGCGCGAATCGCCGCGGGCACCGACGAGGATCTTGCCGCCCTCTGCTACACCTCGGGCACCACCGGCAGCCCGAAGGGCGTGCGCCTCACGCATCGCCACCTGCTCGACAACGCTTACCGGCTAATCGCGAGCTTCGGCATCGCGCCGCACATCGACTACTTCTCCTACATCTCGCCGGCCTGGGCCGCCGAGCAATTCACGGGCATTGGCCTCGGCCTGCTGGCGCCGGCAGTGGTGCACTTCGCCGAGAAGCCCGAGACGGTGCCGGCCGACATGCGCGAGATCAGTCCCGAGTTCCTGCTCTTCACGCCGCGGCAGTGGGAAATGATCGCCTCGCAGATCGAGGCGCAGATGCTCGACGCGAAGCCGATGCGGCAGCGCCTGTACCAGTGGGCGATCGCGGCGCCGGCGCGCCTTCGCTGGCTCGCCGACGCGCTCGTGCTGCGCGCCATCCGCGACAACACCGGTCTGGCCCGCGCGCGGTTTCCGATCAGCGCCGGCTCGGGCCTCTCAGCCGAGAT